>CAMDRJ010000001.1 GCA_945906755.1 Klebsiella pneumoniae
CCACACACGCTTGGCGCGACGCTGGAGCGCATTGCAACCACTCGCGGCACTGCTGAAGCGCTCGTCACCGATACGCGCCGGCTCGATTTCCGTGTGCTGCATGACGAGTCGATGCGCGTCGCCAAGTCATTGCTCGCGATCGGCATCACGCACGGCGATTTCGTCGGTGTCCTGATGGGTAATGACGAGAAATGGGTCACTACTTTTTTTGGCGCGGCGCTGATCGGTGCAGTGACCGTACCCGTCAACACGCGGTTCAAGTCGGCTGAACTCGGCTTCTGTCTCAAGCAAGCGGATTGCAAGGCGCTGCTGTTCGCCGACCGGTTTCTCAATATCGACTTCGTGCAATTTGTTCGCGAAGCCGAACCGGCGGTGGGCACCCAATTACCCGGCACCGCGTTGCCGAAATTGAAGTCGGCGATCGTAAGCGGTACCGACATTCCTAGCGGCGCCTTGTCATGGCACGAATTTATCGATCGAGGCGTTACGACATCGGCCGCGCAGTTGGCTGTGGCGATGGAGCGGGTCGAGCCAAACGATCTATTGCTGATCCAATTTACCTCCGGCACTACCGCGCATCCAAAAGGGGTCATGCTCACCCATGACAATATGCTGCGCAATGCCTGGGCCGCGGGTTTGCGGATCGGTATTCGCGCAGACGATCGATACTTCAACTGCCGGCCGTTTTTTCATGTGGGCGGATCGACGCTGTCGTTGTTGATGGCGCTTGAATTCGGCGCCTGTTTGGTCACGCTGCCCACCTTTGAGACGGCTGCAGCCCTTGCGATGATGGAGCGCGAGCGCTGCACGCTGACGTCTGGTAACGACACGATCTTTCAATTGTTGATGGGCCATGCGGATTTTCCGCAGCGACGATTGATGTTGCGCGGCGGCTGGGTGGCGGCCACACCTGAGACGGTGCGGCGCATCATCGAAGAGCTGGGTGCGCGAGACATCTGCGTTGCATATGGATTGTCGGAGGCCTCACCCAATGTGGTGATGAGCGACTATCGCGATCCACCCGAAGTCCGGATCAGCGGGCGCGCGACAACGCATCCAGGCCTTGCAGTGCGCATCGCCGATCCGGTCACTCACACGCCGCTGCCACCCGATACCGCAGGGGAGATCCAGGTGCGCGGCTGGAGCATCATGCGTGGCTACTACAACAACCCGGAAGCAAACGCGCAGGCCTTCACCGCGGATGGTTGGCTGCGCACGGGTGATCTTGGCATGCTCGATAAGGACGCTCGCCTGTCGATGGTCGGTCGGCTGAAAGATATGTTTCGTGTGGGCGGTGAGAATGTTGCGCCCGCAGAAGTCGAAGACATCTTGCTCCGCCATCCGGCCGTGGCGACCGCGCAGGTGGTTGGCGTGCCGGATGCTCTGCTTGGTGAGGTGCCGGTCGCCTATCTGACGATCAAAGCGGGCGCTCATGCGACCGAAGCGGAGATCCTCGCTTGGATAAAAACGCGCGCCGCGAATTTCCGCGTGCCACGTTATCTGGCTATCGTACAAAGCTTCGATGCGATCGGCATGACGGCCAGCGGCAAGGTGCAGAAAGTGAAGTTGCGCGAGCATGCCATCCGCGAACTTGGCTTGTCGTAACCATTCGTCCTTGATCAGCGAAAAAATTGTTGGTGGAGCGCCCAGCCACCGATGGCGATAACAAGCAGCCAGGCAAAGCGCAACGCACGGGTTTTCGATCGCAAACGCACTTCCAACTCGCGCAAGGTGCGTTCGTCGCTGAAGGCGCGCTCACCTGACAGGGCCTTATGCAACAAGCGCGGTAGCTGCGGCAGGATTACGGCCCAGCGCGATGCTTCGGCCTCGACGCTACGCGTGAGCGCCTTCCAGCCGATCTGCTCGTTCATCCAGCGTTCCAGATAGGGCTTGGCGGTTTTCCAGAGATCGAGTTCGGGATCGAGTTGGCGGCCGAGCCCTTCAATGTTGAGCAGCGTTTTTTGCAATAGCACGAGTTGCGGTTGCACTTCCAGATTGAAACGCCGCGCCGTCTGGAATAAGCGCATCAACACCTTGCCGAATGAAATCTCCTTGATCGGCCGATCGAAGATCGGCTCGCACACCGCGCGGATAGCCGCTTCGAATTCATCGACCCGCGTCCCCGGTGGCACCCAGCCCGCTTCCACATGGGCCTGGGCAACGCGCTTGTAGTCGCGCTGAAAGAACGCGAGGAAGTTCTGCGCGAGGTAACTCTTGTCGGCGTCGTTCAAGGTGCCCATGATGCCAAAGTCGAGCGCGATGTAACGACTGTCGGCCGACACGAAGATGTTGCCCGGATGCATGTCGGCGTGAAAGAAGCCATCGCGAAACACTTGCGCGAAGAAGATCTCCACGCCAGCTCGCGCGAGACGCGGAATATCGACGCCTTGGGCGCGCAGTTCATCGATATGGCTGATCGGTGTTCCGACCATCCGCTGCATCGTCATCACGTTGCTCGTGCAGTAGTCCCAGTAGATTTCGGGCACGACGAGGAGCGGCGAGCCGGCGAAGTTGCGGCGTAGTTGACTGGCACTGGCGGCTTCCCGCATGAGATCGAGTTCGTCGAACAGGTGCTTGGCAAACTCGGCGATGACTTCGCGCAGTTTGAAGCGTCGCGCGTCGACCCAAACACGGTCCACCAGTGTGGCCGCGGTTCGCATCAATGCCAGATCATTCATGATGACGGGCAAGATGCCTGGGCGCAGAATCTTGACCGCCGCTTCGGTACCGTCATTGAGCGTCGCGAAATGCACTTGCGCGATCGATGCGCTCGCGATCGGCTCGCGATCAAACGAGCGAAAAATCTGGTCAATCGATTGGCCGAAAGCCTGTTCGATTTCAGCCACCGCGGCCGCCGACGGGAAAGGCGGCACCTGATCTTGCAACTTGGCAAGCTCATCGGCGATGTCGGTCGGCAAGAGATCGCGGCGGGTCGATAGGACTTGCCCGAACTTGACGAAGATGGGTCCGAGCGTTTCTAGCGCCTGGCGAAGGCGTACCGCACGTGGCGCATCAAGGCGCCGGAAGAACAGCAGCGCGTTGATCCAGCGACGCCAACGTCCATTTGTGACCGCCGATAGCGGAAACTCCTCCAGTCTAAACCGGAAGGCCACCAGCAGAATCTTGGCAAGTCGCAACAACACGAGATAGGGGCGCGCGGTGAGGGGAGCCCCCCATTATTACATCGCGCGCGTTATGCGCTCGATCGCTTCGATGCGTTTGCTTAAGGTGTCCAAGCGGGCGTCGAGTGCCGCCACATCGCCAACAAGGGTTTCCAAGTGCGCCTTCGACACCAACACACCTCGTTCCTCGGCGAGATACTCCGCAACGTTGCGCGCCATCCGTTCCGCAATATCCGCCGACGCCGTGCCGATCGAGCGCGCGGCATTGCCGATCCGGTGGGCTGGGATATCGCCGATCCATTTGGCCAACTCGTCCTCCATATCGAAGCTTTGCAGGGCGTCGCGAATCAAGCTCGCCAAGCTTTCGTCGCCAGACATCGTCAAACGATCTGACCACAGGCGCTTCGATCCGTCGAAGATCGCCCAGGGCGTTACGCTTCCTTCGATAGTGAGATCAGCATTGTCTAGCGTGCCGGCCCCTGTCGCATACCCGGACGTATCGATCGCGATGGCGTGCGGCGGGAATGGCGTGATGCGTAACTGGATGCGCTTTCCAGCGTGCGCTTGTGCGCGCGCAAGCAGCGCAGGGTCGCCCTTCAGCACATGATTCAGCCCAACGAGGACGGGACTTTGCAGCATGGACGATGTGGATGGCATGAACACCGGTGTGAAGCATTACACCAAGAAAAAAGGCCGCCTGAAGGCGGCCTTTAATCGTGTGGCGTGATCGAACTACGCTTGTTGAATCCCGGCCAGCAACCAGCCGGCGGAACCGTCAAGAGGCTTCCGCAGATTCCAGATCTCGGTGAACGCTTCCGATGCCTGCTCGCTTGCGTCGCGCATCGTGCCGGTGAACCGCACGCTCGCCCATTGCACACCGGCTTCGTTGACGACTTCCACGAGTTCGGCATGCAGGCCTTGAATCAGCGTCGATTGTGTGGCCGTTCCGCGCGCGAGGATGTCTTTCTTGAATCCTTCGAACAGATCGTCGGTGCTCATCTCGCGAAGCGCATCGAGATCGCCACGATCGTTGGCGCTCTGCAAGTCCATGAACACGCTTTTTGCCTGATTGACGAAGCCTGCGACATCAAATCCCATCGGCACCGCCGCGACGGCTGGCGCCGCTGCACCGCCGGCAAGCGGCGTTGGCGCACGGATCGGTTCCTGGTTAAGGCCCGTGTACTGCGAGTTGCCGGCGCCGGCACCTTGCATGGCGGGTTGCTGGCGGTTCCGATTGAGGTAGCGCATAAGGAACATGCCGCCCACCACCACCGCCGCGATCACCAAGAGCATCATCACGACGCTACCGAGCTGGTCGCCCAGCAAATAGGCCAGTCCAAGACCAGCGGCCAGCCCTGCCAAGGGTCCGAGCCAGCGGCTCATGCCCGATTTCGGCTGCTGTGCTTGTCCGGCCTGTTGTGCCCCTTGTGGCGGCACGGCTTGACGCTGCGTGACGCCATCGCGCTGCGCGCCAGATGACTGACCGCCCCCCAGCCGCTTGGCTGCTTCCGCACTATTCATTGCCAATCCAAGGCCAAGAAAGACCCCAATCAGTGTATTGATCAGATATTTCATGCATCCTCCATCAAGGGAACTAGGCGCTCTAATATTTGAATCCGCGGTGCAGCGCCACGACGCCCGCAGACAAATTCCAGTATTCGACGTCTTCGAACCCGCATTGTCCCATCAATTTCTTCAATGCGTGTTGGTCGGGGTGCATGCGGATCGATTCCGCGAGGTATTGATACGCAGCCGCATCACCGACAATTCGTTGCCCCAACCAAGGTAGGACCCGAAACGAGTACAAATCATACGTCTGTTCCAGGGGTTTCCATACTTTGGAGAATTCGAGCACGACGCCCCGTCCGCCGGGTCGCAAGACGCGCACGATCTCCGCCAAGGCGCGGTCTTTGTGCGTCATGTTGCGCAGGCCGAATCCGACCGTCACGCAATCAAAATAACCGCTTGGAAACGGCAGCATTTCGGCGTTGCACTGGGCCGCGGGCAAGATCGCGCCGCGATCCAGCAAGCGATCCCGACCCACGCGAAGCATCGCGCCATTGATGTCGGTGAGCCAGACCTCGCCATCGGCGCCCGCCTGCTTGGCCAGCGCTTGAGCGAGATCGCCGCTACCGCCTGCCACATCGAGAATTTTGTGGCCGGGACGCACGCCGCACATTTCTACCGCGAATCGCTTCCACGCCCGGTGCAACCCAAGTGACATCAGGTCATTCATCAGGTCGTAGCGAGGCGCGACCGCATCGAACACGCCCGCGACGCGACCGGCCTTCTCAGGCGCCGCGACGGTCTCAAACCCAAAGTGGGTAGGCTCGCTCATTCGATCAGTTCTCTACGGTTGCGAACATCAACCCGGTTTGGTTGCGGCATCGCGCGATGCGTTGGCGTCTTTCAAGCGCTGCAAATATTTACTCCAACGGGATTCCCGGTTGACGCCTAATTCGTAGAGATAGTCCCACGAGTAAATGCCGGTCGAGTGTCCGTCGGAGAAGTGCGGCTGCACCGCGTACGCCCCGACCGGATCGAGGCTCAAGATCGCCACGTTGCGTTTGCCGACTTGCAGGACCTCTTGCCCGGGACCATGTCCGCGTACCTCGGCCGACGGGGAATACACGCGCAGCAGTTCGAACGGCAATTCGAAGCGTTGCCCATCGGAATACGTGATTTCTATGAAGCGAGACTTCTGATGCAGCGTGATTTCAACCGGCGTCGGCGTGTTGCGGCTGAGTCCAGCCATGACACTCTTCTCATCAAAGATACGTGGCCCACATCTTACCGTAGGCGCTGACCGCGACCGCGGCTAGGCTTGCAGGGTGGTATAGGTCAGCAAATCGAAGTCGTGGCCGTTCTCGAGTTCCTGTGACAGGCGCGCGCGCAAAATGGTCGAGTTGAATTCGATTTCGACGGATGCACCAACGTGCAGGGAGCCGCGCGCCGCCACGACCATTGACAGGCTGTCGTTGGCCTTCGACAGCGTAAATCCAGGCACCGAGAGTGTTTTGGTGGACCCGCCACTCGATTCTGTCATATGGATCATCACCGATTGCGGCAAGCCCACCAGCGCGTGCAGCCCAAGTGAAATGGAACCATCGATGCCCGTCATCAGCCAGCGGGTCTGCGCCAGCATGAACGACTTTGCCCCAGTGGGTTTAATCGCCACGAGTTGCCGATCGTTGATTGGTGCGCCCACTTCGCGACGACGAATGCGAAAGCCGTCCGGGCCCTCATCAAGGAGATCCCAGCGCTCCAAGGCGGGCGGCGTCCGTCCGCGCTCCCAATCGGTAATCGTCGGGTCCTTGTCCATGTCATCGGCTTGGGACGCGTTTGGCGGCGCTTGATCCGGCGCGGAGGATGCGGCGAGTCCGCGCTCCAAGGTACGTCGCGCCAAGGTGCTGCCAAGTGCGCGGTGAATGGCGCTGGCCCCGACGATGACTTCGACGCGCGCGGTGACGATGCGCCGCTGGAAGCGACGCGCCTGCGGGTAATTGAACCAGGACTGGTACAGATGCTGCAGCAACGGCAGCACGTCTTGCGGGGTTTGCTCGAGCGGGAAATCGAGCGCTGCAACCTTCACTTCCTTTTTCATCGACCGAATGTTGAGCACCAGCAGCTGCTTGACTTCAGAAAGATCGATCACGCGTGCGTCGCGCCGCATCTTGGTGCTTTCGAGGCGACGAATCGAGGGTGCTTCGCTCGAATCGAGATCGACGACGATCGCCGCGGTTTCAGACTGCGAGGTCCGCAGCCGCGCGTAGGGCGCCCACTCGCGCGCGAAGGCCAGCACCACGCGCAGATCGCGCGCGCTGCGACCAAATGGTTGCACGAGATGCGTGAGCGCGGTCTCAACATACAAATGCTCGACCGACTGCGGCGGTGAGGCCGGGTGTGCGCTCGCCGCGGAAATCCCTTCCTGCTCGGCCAGCAGCAGCAACTCGTTGAGTTCCTCCCAAACTTCGGCGGGAAGTTCGCGCCGTGCACGGTAATGCGAGAGGGCGAGTTCGCGACTGCATTGCATCGCACGAAACGCGATACGGCCCCGATGTTTGGCGATGCGGGATTCCGGATGGTCGATCACGGTACAAAAGAGCCTCTTATTGCCGCGTCCGTACACCGTCAGCAGATCAAAGACGCAATCGAACGCCAGCGCTCCCTTGCCCGCAAGCGGAACGGCGTGGCCGGTAAAGCGCTTGGTTTGCTCCTCGATCGCTACCCAGATCGGACTGTCGAGACGGTCGAAAATCGCGAGCGAAACATGATCGGCGGGTGGCGATTCTTCCAGGCGTTCGAGGAGCAGTGTGAGTTCAACACAGGTCTGATCGGAGTCGGCCAACGGCGCTTCGGCAAGCCACCGATCGCAGCTTTTTACGTCGGTGACGGAAATGGATCGGACGCCATCAAGGCGTTGATCAACTTCCATAGGCATTCTCCTGGCTGATTGGACGGCACCGATATATCGGCGCCGGTCGCATCAATCACGAGGTGGTGCTGCGCGTATCCTTGCCCGTTGCATCGGTCCGGCGTGCATTCGGCCGCCGTTATCGGCTGATTCTTTCCTCGCGCGCCGGCCTACACCGCATCTGGCGCCTGCGGCTCATCGCTTGCGAAGATGTCGCGATAGCTCGTGTAGTACGTGATCAATTGCAGCGCAAAGCCCGCCAATGCAAGCGGCGTCGCCACCACCGTTGCGAGCATCACGATCGATTTGAACGATTCGGCTGAGACCGGTCCTCCGCCGATGTCGGGGCCAAACATGCGGATCATGCCGGCGAGCAATCCCGCCGCGAGGCCCCAAATGACGAGCAGAACAATCCCGTAGACCAACATCGCGCGCCAGTTCTGCAACGCTGCGAAGAGGCTGAAGAACACCGCTTTCGGTGCTGACATGTCGTGCCACCCGACCAGGGGCGGTGCAAACCAAAAAGCGATCAGCACGGGAAGGTAAAGCGCGCTGATGCCAATGACCGCGGTGATTGGATTTTGCTCTGGCTTCAGGCGCCCTTCCATGAGCGCCTTCAGGGTGTCACCAAAAAACGCCGATGAGGTCTCCGCCACCGCAATGAACGCCACCGCGTAAATGGCACCGAGGATCAGGATGGGCAAGGTGTTGCCGCGAAAGCCAGAAAGCAGGAGCGCCGGGAGAATCTTTCGACCGCCCGCGCTTTCCCGCGCCATGACCGTGAAACTCAGCGTCAGCGCGGGCGTGGCGACCAGAAAAATGAATTGGCCAATGACGGGAATGGCCGACAGCACCGACAGCGTGACAAGGTAGGTGAATGCAAACAGCATCCACAACGCGAGGTTGCGGCCAAGAATTGCAAAGGCATCGCGCAGCCAATGCCAACCGTGGCGAGCCGGAACAATGCGCATTTGCGGGGAAGAACTCATAGCGTGGGAAGTTGATCCTGATGGGAGATGCGCAAATCGAGAATACGACGGAAGTGCTCCGGATCGTGCGCGTGGATGAGTTCACCCGGGCGCGGCAGATAAAAATCGTACAGCCGCGATAACCAGAAGCGCAGTGCGGCCGCCCGCAACATGGCTGGCCAGACTGCGCGCTCCGCATCGATAAAGGGCCGAATCGCAGCATAGGCCGCGAGCAACCCGTTCGCGCGCGCGGCATCGAAATGGCCATCCGGGCGTACGCACCAGTCGTTGATCGTGACGGCCACATCGAATAGCCAGGTGTCAACGCCTGCGAAATAGAAATCGATGACCCCGCCTAAACGTGGGCCGTCGAAAAGCACATTGTCGCGAAAGAGATCCGCATGAATCGCGCCTTTTGGCAGTGCGTTGAAATCGACGCGGGCTTGGTAGGTGATTTCGTCCCGCAGCAGGGTTTGCCGCGTGGAATCGAGAAACGACATCACCTTAGGGGCGGTTTCGCTACGCCAGCGCGCGCCCCGCGGATGGTCCAGATGTTCGCGAAATGAGCGTCCTGCCAGATGCATGTTGGCCAGCGTTGCGCCGACTTGTGCGCAATGCGACAAATCGGGCGCCATGACGGTGATGCCCGACAATCGGCTCACGATCGCCGCGGGTTTGCCCTTCAAGGCGCCGAGAAACTGATTTTCATTATCGGCAACCGGCGCTGGGCACGGAATCGCGTGGCGCGCCAGATGCGACATCAGATTCAGATAGAACGGCAGCTCGATCGCGGTGAGCTTCTCGAAAATCGTCAGAACGAAGCGACCTTGGGTGGTCGTCAGAAAGTAATTGGTGTTTTCGATGCCGCTTGCGATGCCGGCAAGATCCGTCAACGATCCAATCGAATAGCGCTTCAGCCATTCGTTTGCCTCAAGTGGAGTGACGGAAGTAAAGACAGCCATGAACGTCGAGGGTGAACGCCTGCGTTAGAACTTGAATAGGATCCACAATGGCGGGCGCACACCCGAGTCACTTGGTACCTGGCCGCGATACGTGCCGTCGCCGCGATCCTCGATCAGCATGTATTCGGCACCACCCGGATTGCGAACACGCGACACGTGTTTGCCATCGCGGAACGAGCGCTCCACCTCCTCGCTCGACTGCGACGCCGGGCGGCTTACACGGTCGGCAAACGGATCGATATCCGCGCTACTGGCCGTTGCCGGTAGTTCCGGAACGGATTGCGGCGGTGTCTGGGCGTTTGCCGCCCGTGTACCCATCGTCACGCTTAAACCAACCGCAGCCAACAGTAAGGCCAACCATCGCATAGCAAACCGCCGCATCGAATAGGGAATCGCTGAACAAGGGGGCTGGTTGGGGATGAAGGGGCCCCAACCCCTCCATTGCCCCTCGTAACTCCCCGAAAAATATGGTCACGCTGATTGCGCAAGATAGCTTAATCAGCGTTTCTATAGATCTCGATGTTAGCCGATTACGCGGGTTTCTAGAGGTTGAGATAACCCTTCAGTTCGTCTGGCTGCGGCGCGAATCCGCGCTTTTCGTAGTAGTTGAAGATGGCGTCGACGACTTCGTTTGGATCGTCGATCACGCGCATCAAATCGAGGTCTTCAGGATTGATCATGCCTTCGGTCACCAGGCGATCGCGCATCCAATCGAGCAGCCCGCGCCAGAATGAGGCCCCAACGAGAATGATCGGCATGCGCCGGATCTTGCCGGTCTGCATCAGCGTGAGCGCCTCGGTAATTTCATCGAGCGTCCCGAAGCCGCCTGGCATCACCAAATAGGCAATCGAAAAGCGTATGAACGTGTACTTGCGCGCGAAGAAATGGCGAAACGCGAGACTGATGTCCTGATAAGTATTGCCGAATTGTTCGCGCGGCAATTCGATGTTGAGGCCGACGGACGGTGAGCGGCCAAAGTGCGCGCCTTTGTTGGACGCTTCCATGATGCCGGGCCCACCGCCTGAGATCACCGCGAAACCGGCATCCGATAGCAGGCGCGCAATGCGTTCAGCTAGCGTGTAGTACGGATGCCCGACTGGAATGCGCGCGCTGCCGAAGATCGACACCGCGGGCCGCACGCGATTGAGTCGATCGGTCGCCTCGACAAATTCTGACATAATGCCAAAGAGGTGCCACGCCTCGCGCGCCGCACCATCGCGCGTTTCCAGGCCGCTCGCAGCGGGCGTCGGCAATTTCTCGGTTCGTTCTTTCATCGTCGATCGTTCAATCCTGGTGGGTGAGGCGCGTTGCCAATGAGCGAAGTTCAAACGCTTGTGCTCGTTGATGGTTCGTCGTATTTGTACCGGGCCTTCCATGCATTGCCCGATCTGCGCAATGCCAATGGCGAACCAACCGGAGCCATTTACGGTGTGCTGTCGATGCTACGGCGGCTCGTCGCCGATCACAAGGCCGCCCTGCTCGGTTGCGTGTTCGATCCCAAGGGCAAGACGTTTCGCGACGATATCTACGCCGATTACAAGGCTAATCGCCCCTCGGTGCCCGAAGAACTGGCGCAGCAGATCCCACCCTTGTTCGAGGCGATTCGCGCGATGGGATGGCCTCTTATCGTCATTGACGGCGTCGAAGCCGACGATGTCATCGGCACGCTAGCACTTGCCGCGACGCGGCAAGCGATGAAGACGATCATCTCGACCGGTGACAAGGATCTCGCCCAATTGGTCGATGATCACGTCACGCTCATCAACACCATGTCGAACGAGCGGCTGGATGTCGCGGGCGTCCAGACAAAATTCGGCGTGCCGCCTTCGCGCATCGTCGATTACCTCACGCTGGTCGGCGATGCGGTCGACAACGTGCCCGGCGTGGAGAAGGTCGGGCCCAAAACCGCGGTCAAGTGGCTTGCGCAATATGAGTCCCTGGATGGCGTGATCGCCAACGCCACCTCGATTGGCGGTGTGGTGGGCGAGACTCTTCGCAAGGCCCTCGATTGGCTGCCAACCGGGAAACGACTCGTCACCATCAAAACCGATGTGCCGACCAATTTCGCGATCGCTGATCTCGCGCCGCAACCGCCGGATCGCGAGAAGCTGCGCGAACTCTATACGCGCTTTGGCTTTCGCAGTTGGCTCAAAGAAATCGAAAACGGCGCGGGCAGCGAACCCGCTGCGGCGACCGGCGCGGCACCCACGCCCGTCGCAAAAAACATCGAGTGCCGCTACACCACGCTGCTTACCGAAGACGATCTTCAGAAATTGCTGCCGCGTTTGAATGATGCATCGCTGGTGGCCTTTGATACAGAGACCACGAGTCTCGATCCGTTCGCAGCGCGCCTGGTCGGCATGTCGTTCTCGATGGTGCCCGGTGAGGCGTTCTATCTTGCGGTCGCGCATGCTTATCCGGATGCGCCCGACCAGCTTGGCGCAGAGCGGGCCTTGGCAATTCTCAAGCCGTGGCTAGAAGATCCGCTGCGCAAAAAGGTCGGGCAGAACTTCAAATACGATCAGCATGTGCTCGCTAATCACGGCATTGCATTGCGTGGCATCGAACACGACACGCTGTTGCAGTCCTACGTGCTGGAAAGCCATGCCAGACACGATATGGAAACGCTTGCGCAGAGGCATCTTGGGCTGCCTACCATCAGCTACGATGATGTCACCGGCAAAGGGGCCAACCGCATCGGGTTTGAAGAGGTGTCGGTCGATCGCGCCACCCAGTATTCCAGCGAAGACGCCGACATTACATTGCGCCTGCATGGTGTGCTCTATCCGCAGGTCGCGGCCGACGCGAAGCTCGCGACCATTTACTCCAACATCGAAATGCCGGTGCGGGAAGTGCTGTTTCGCATCGAGCGGAATGGCGTGCTGGTCGATGTGGCGCAATTGGAAGCACAGAGCCACGCGCTTGGGCAAAAAATGCTGGAACTCGAAGCGCGCGCTCATCTCGAGGCGGGCCAGCCTTTCAATCTGAATTCGCCCAAGCAGATCGGCGAGATCTTCTTCGATCGATTGCAATTACCGGTGGTGAAGAAGACGCCGAGCGGTGCGCCATCGACCGACGAAGAAGTGCTGGAAAAACTCGCGCTCGACTATCCGTTGCCCAAGACCTTGCTCGAATTTCGCGGCGCCGCGAAATTGAAGTCCACCTATACCGACAAACTGCCGAAGATGGTCAATCCGCAAACCGGCCGTGTGCATACCAACTATGGGCAGGCCACCGCGGTAACCGGACGGCTGGCCAGCACCGATCCCAATCTGCAGAACATCCCGGTGCGCACCGCGGAAGGCCGGCGCGTCCGTGAGGCGTTCATCGCGGCGCCCGATTGCGTGATCGTGTCGGCCGACTATTCGCAGATTGAACTTCGCATCATGGCGCATCTATCGGGCGATGAGAGCCTCCTGGCGGCGTTTGCCGGCGGCAAAGATATTCATCGCGCCACCGCGGCTGAGGTGTTCAATCGCGCGCTTGCCGAGGTGTCGAGCGAAGAGCGCCGTTATGCCAAGGCGATTAACTTCGGGCTGATCTACGGCATGTCGGCGTTTGGTTTGGCGCAGCAGCTTGGCGTTGAACGCGGCACGGCGCAGACTTATATCGACAGTTATTTCGCGCGCTACCCGGGCGTCAAACGATTCATGGACGAAATCCGCCGTGACGCCCGCGAGCGTGGCTATGTTGAGACCGTGTTTGGTCGTCGTCTATGGCTCGCCGAGATTCGCTCGAGCAATCAGGCGCGCCGTGCCGGCGCGGAGCGCGCCGCGATCAATGCGCCGATGCAGGGGACGGCCGCGGATCTGATTAAACTTGCGATGATCGCAGTGCAAGGTTGGATCGATAGCGAGCGGCTCGCGTCCAAATTGATCATGCAGGTGCATGACGAGTTGGTGTTGGAAGTGCCGACTGCGGAGCTTGCTCGCGTTCGTGCGGAGTTGCCGCAGCTGATGACCGGCGTCGCAACGCTGCGCGCGCCACTCGTGGTGGATGTTGGCGTCGGGCCCAATTGGGAACAGGCCCATTAAATGGAGTGGAACAATCGATGAATCATCCTGGCGACCAAGCGGCCAACCCCAAATCGAGCGCTCGCTCGTTTGCTGGAGTCTCGTTCGACGAAGCGTTAGCCCGCGCCCGCGCGATGGTCCCCGCCTTGCGCGAGCGTGCTGCGCGCACCGAAGAGGCGCGCGTGATGCTGCCCGAAACGTTCGCGGAGTTGAAGCAAAGTGGTTTGCTGCGGTATCACATGCCCAAGCGATGGGGCGGCATGGAGCTGCCGTTTCCCGCGATGATCGATATTCCCACTGAGCTGGCGCGCGGCTGTGCCTCCACCTCGTGGAATTTCCATAATTTCGCGAATCATTCTTGGCTCCTGGCGATGTTCGATCCCCGGGTCCAGGAAGAAATCTGGGGCGTCGATCCGGATACGCCGATCGCCGCGGGCATCGCCTTTCCGCAAGGCAGCGGACGCAAGGTAGACGGCGGCTTTGTCATCAGCGGCCATTGGAATTTTGGCAGCGGCGTCGATCTGAGTCCGTGGAGCATGTTTGCCGCCACCATTCGAGACCGCGCCGATGGTCCGCCTACCGGCTATCGGTTATGTCTGGTGCCGCGGGCCGAACACGAAATCATCGATGACTGGCAAGTCATGGGCATGCGCGGTACCGGCAGCAAGTCGATGCGCATGAAAGACGTGTTTGTTCCGGAATACCGCGCGCTCGACATGACCACCGTGCGTGGCGGGCCGGATTTCCCCGGTGCTCGCATGAATCCAGGTCCGCTGTTTCGTGTCCCGCTGGTAGCGATCGCCGGGTACTTCCCGGCGACCTCCGCACTTGGCAATGCCAAGGCGGTGCTCGAGTTGACGATCGAGCGGCTCAAGTCGCGACAGACGAGTTATTCGGCAGTGCGCATGAGCGATTTTCAAGCGATTCAGATTCGCGTTGCGATGGCCGCCTCCAAGATCGATACCGCAGAATCAATCATGAAGCGGGACTGTGCGACCGCTTGGCAAGACGCCTGCGCCGAAAAGATTCCCGACGATCTCACCAAGCTCGCCTACAAGCGGAATGCCGCCTTTGGCGTGCAACTGTGCACCGAGGCGGTCGATTCACTACATGCGTTGGCGGGCGCCAACGGCATCTACGAGCAGTATCCGATCGAGCGCCTGTTTCGCGACGCCCATTCCGCCGCCGGCCATTTCAGTTTCAGCTTCGATGCACACGGCTCGGCATGGGGTGCTGCGGCCCTTGGTGGGGCAGTCAACAACCCGATGCTGTAGCGAGGGTGTGGTGGCGCGTTGATGAAGCGCCGGGTATCAAGATTGCGGCGTATTCTATGCGGGTGAACTAGACCAATTTTTGCGTTCCCGCGCGCCGCACTCATGCGATTTTCTGGCGGCATGTACTTTCATATGCCGCATTCACGCTGGCGTTCGCAACGCCCATCGATTCGGCTTCCGCTGAAACCGATCCCAACAAGTCTGGCGGCGCAGAAATTGCGATAGATGGTGGCTGGTCACCCATACCGGACGACATGGTGAATGCGCTCCTCCGTGCGGCGCGCGTATCCAAACGCGATTTGGTCGTCGATTTAGGTTCCGGTGATGGGCGCATTCCAATCGCTGCGGCGGCGAAGTTTGGCGCACAGGGGATCGGCATCGAGTCCGATCCGGAAATGATTGCCGCAAGCCGCAAGCGAGCCGAGGAACAGGGTATCAGCCAACGGGTCGAGTTTCGTCAGGAAGATCTGGACAACGTTGATCTTTCCAAAGCGACAGTCATTACGATCCAACTGGCTGAACCCAATAATGAGAAGTTGCGTTCGAAGTTGCTCCGTCTTAAACCGGGCACCCGCATCGCTGCCTACAAATACGGCATTGCCGATTGGGAACCGGATGACACGGTGACGGTGGGCGAACACAAGGGCATGCTCTGGGTGGTGCCGATCGATGCCGCCGGCACTTGGCAGCTCCGATTGGCGGAGGGCCGCGGCACACGGGATTTCGTCTTGACGCTCACCCAACGCTTTCAGCGCATCGAAGGGGATGTGCGCGCTGCCGGTACCGCCACTGAGCTGGTGAAACAAGGGATTGTGCGAGGCGGCCGAGTCAGTTTTTCGCTGCCGGGCGAATTCGGTGATCGCTCGTTCTTTGCGCAAATCTTTAGCGACGTAATGAGCGGCACCGTGTCGGATGGTGTCCGAAGCGTCCGGTTTCGCGCCGACCTAATCGGCAAGTAACGCGCGATTGCCGCGCCACTGTTTAGCGCTGTTACGATCATGAACGCCCGAAGTGTCTGCCATCAGAAATCTGTGCGGCGCGCCGCGCAGATTTCTAGCCGCTGCCCCGGGTGTACGGATTGACGAATTGTTTGACGGTCCGCGCGCGCATCTCAACGCGCTCCAGCCGCCGCAGTTTGCGTGCCTGTACCGGTGAGAACAGTTTGTAGTGCCGGATCTCATCGAGCATCTCGACGATGTCGTAGCAATCGCCCTTGTTGGTGACCCAGAGTTCCGGGTCGATCCGGCTCAAATCGAATGCGCGCGAATATTCGCGCATCGTTTTCTCGCGATCATCATTGGAGTATTCATGGAAGTACGACAACGCCAGTTCGCGAAGCGTGCGATAGACCGGATCGCGAAAGCGCAGCGTGCAATTGTTCGTCTTGGAGATCGCGCCCCAGCAGCCATCGCGCCGGTATAACGTGATGACATGATCGTCGTCGCGTATGGCGCGAATGTCCATCATGATCGGCGCTTCGCCATTGATCCATAGCGCAGTCGCCGCCACCATCGCCGCTTCGATGCAATGCGCGCGACGTTGCCTGAGCACTTGCTGAACGGAAAGGTAGGTGTCGCCGTCCGGCTCGAAGTTGGTCGGAATGCGCGAGATGAAGTCCTGAATCTTCCACGGCGACGAAAGACTCTTCAGTTGGGCGTATTCGGCGCGCGTCAGCCCGAGTTCTTCCCGTGTCACACCGATTCTGTTCATTGCACAATCCTCCTTGAACGACCACCTGCATCATGTTGCGTTGGTATCCGCCGCGCCATCCGCCGTATAACCCGCGGGAACACCAGACGGCCTTCGATTCTAGGCGAGCAATGACCCGTCCGGACGCCCGTCCGGCGTGAACGAGCGTGATAGCATCCCGCGCCCTTTGTTACAGGATTACCCATGCGCGCCGTATGGTATGAAAAGCTCGGTCCAGCCGAGGCCGTGTTGCAGCTTGGAGCAATGCCGGATCCAACGCCGGGTCACGGGGAAGTCCGTGTTCGGATTGGGTTTTCTGGCGTCAACCCCTCCGACGTCAAGCGCCGTGCGGGGCCGGCGACCGCGGCCATCCCGTTTCCGCGCGTCATTCCAAATCAAGATGGTGCTGGCATCATCGACGCGATCGGCGCCGGTGTCGATCCCAAGCGTGTTGGCGAGCGGGTATGGCTGCATAGCACCTGTTGGGGCCGGCCGTTCGGCACCGGCGCCGAGTGGGCGGTGACGCCTGATCACCGCGCGATCAAATTGCCGTCCAATGTGAGCCTCGCTGCTGGCGCTTCGTTGGGCGTGCCGGCACTCACTGCGCATCGCGCTCTATTTGGGCCCGGTTCGGTGGCAGGTAAAACGGTGTTAGTCACCGGCGGCGCTGGGGCAGTCGGGCTCTATGCGATTCAACTTGCCAAATGGGCCGGTGCGCGTGTGATCACCAGCATCTCAAGCGATGAGAAGGCCACTCTAGCGCGTCAAGCGGGTGCCGATCATGTGGTGAACTATCGCAAGGAGAATGTTGCGGAGCGCGTGCTTGCGCTGACTGGTCCGGTTGATCACATCGTCGAGGTCGATTTCGCCGCCAATATCGCCACGACGCTCAAGGTGATCAAGGGGAACGGCACGCTTTCGACCTATGCGTCGATGAGCGACCGCGAGCCCAAGATTCCGTTTTATGCACTGATGAACAAGAACATCAACGTGCTATGGGTCACCGTGTACGATCTTACGCGCGAGGCACTCGATGTCGGCGCGCGCGATGTCAACGCGTGGCTTGCCACGGGTAAAGCAGTGTTCCCACCGTTTCATCCATTCGGCCTGGATGACATGGTCAAGGCGCACCTTGCAGTTGAACAAGGCGCCGTCGGCAAAGTCGTGGTCGCGGTCGGTGGCGAAAACGCCGGGCGTTGAAACGCGGCTCGGCATACAGAAGGAGTGGTAGTGATTTTCTATAGTACCGATGGCAATGGGCCCGGGTTCAAGGAACTTGGCTTCGCGCACAATCCATTTCTTGCGCTGGTGGTGCCGCGCCCGATCGGTTGGATCAGCTCCGTCGATCAACATGGTGTCGTCAATCTCGCGCCGTTTTCGTTTTTCAACGCGGTTTCATCGCGCCCGCCGATGGTGTTTTTTGGCGCCAATGGCACGCACCTTACTGCTGGGGGCGAAAAAGATACGCTGCGCAATGTCAGAGAGACCGGCGAGTTCGTCGCCAATCTCGTGACCTGGGATCTGCGCCAGCAAATGAATGACAGCTCGGCGCCGGCCCCTCGCGATGTCGACGAAATGGATGCCGTGGGATTGGCGAAGCTGCCTTCGAAGTTCGTCAAAGCGCCGCGCGTGAAGGCATCGCCGGTACACTTCGAGTGCAAGCTCGTGCAGTTCGTCGAGCTGCCCACCGATCCGAAATCCGGCGAACAGAACACCATAACGATCGGGCGGGTGGTCGGTATCCACATCGACGAGCGGCTGGTCGCCGACGGCATGGTCGATATCACGAAGGCGCGGCCGGTCGCGCGGCTGGGCTATCTCGACTACACCGTGGTTGACGAAGTCTTCGCGATCAAACGACCGAGTTGGCCGATCAACAAATCCTGACAACAGTTCCGCACAAAGGAGATTCTCAAGATGTTCCGCATGCATCGTATCGTCACGCAATCCATCGTCATCGCGCTATTTGCCGCCAGCGCTGTGCTCGCGCAGCCGGCCAATGAATACAAACCAAGCGTCGGCCAGTCCGGCAAAGACGTCGTATGGGTGCCGACGCCGGAAGAACTCGTTGAGCGCATGCTCACGATGGCGCAGGTGACACCGAATGATTTCGTGATCGATCTCGGATCAGGCGATGGCCGCACCGTCATTGCGGCAGCCAAGCGCGGCGCCAGCGCACTTGGCATTGAGTACAACCCCGATATGGTGACGCTCTCGACGCGCGCCGCGCAACGGGAGGGGGTGTCGGCCAGGGCGAAGTTCGTCAAAGCCGATATTTTTGAATCGGACTTCTCGAAGGCAAGTGTCATCACGATGTATTTGCTGCCGGGCTTGAACCTGAAGCTGCGCCCGAAGCTGCTTGAAATGAAGCCGGGCACGCGCCTCGTTTCGCACCAGTTCACGATGGACGATTGGCAGCCGGATGAAACGTCCTACTTCGATTTCCGCCCAGGCTATCTATGGATCGTGCCGGCCAAGACGCAGGGCAAATGGCGGATCGATGCGCCAGGGTTCTCAGGACTCGATATGAACTTCGAGCAGACCTTTCAGCGCGTAAAGGGCGACATCGAATTGGCCAACAGCAACCTCAAGGTGGGTCTACGCGAGACGCGCCTATGGGGTGATCAAATCAGTTTCACGGCAGTTGATACCAGAGGTGTACTGCGTGAATTCACCGGCAGAGTGACCGGTGACCGGATGGCCGGAACCGTCAGGACGGGCAACGAGACCGCGCAGTGGAGCGCGGTGAAGAAGTAATACTTTTCCCGATAAGGGGCTGGTCAGCGCGGAGGGGTTCCGACCACCCCCTCCTAGCGCCGCGCCGCGCCGCGCGAACCTTACCTCACCGTCGCATCCCCGCTTTCAACGATCACCAGTTCCACTTCACCCGCGCCGTTTTTCTTGCGGAATGCGGAGGCTTCCTGGTATTCCTTCGATGCGTGGCAAGCCACCGCCTGTTCGAGTGAAGGAAATTCAATCACGACGAAGCGCGCAAATTTTTCCGGGCCTTCGAGAATCTTGAAGCGCCCACCGCGTGCGAGCACCTTGCCGCCAAATTTGCCGATGATTTCGGGTACGCGGTCGGTGTACTTCTTGTATTCGACCGGGTCGTTGATTTTCGAGCGTGCAAGCCAATAGCCGGGCATGGTGTTCTCCTTAGTTGCCTACAATAACTTTCGTTGAGAGCTCGGGCAGCCAGGTGGCGATACCCGGAAATATTACGATGCAAATGATGACGCCAAGCAGCCCCACCCAGTAAGGCGCCGAACCTCGGAAAATTTCTCCAACCGTCACATTCTCTTCGGGCAGCGCCGCTTTGACGGTGAAGACGACCAGTCCAAAGGGCGGCGTCAGAAATCCGGTTTCGATCGCGAGGATACCAATCATCGCAAAGGCGAGCGGATCAAAACCAAGCGCTCCTGCGATCGGCGCGAACACCGGGACGGTAAGCAGGATGATCGAAATCGAGTCGATCAGACAGCCCAGCACAAACCAGATCAATACCATCAACGCGAGCACGCCGTAGGGTCCGAAGCCGGTCGCGAGGAACAGGTCCTGGGTCGCCTTGGTGACGCCTGTCATCGACAGCACACGCGAGTAAAGCTGCGCGGTGAAAAGAAGCAATAACAGCGGAGCGGAAGTGCGCCCCACCGACATCACCACTTCAAACATTTCGCGTGGCTTCATGCCTTTCATCAACGCGAAGAGCAACGCGAGGACCGCACCGACGCCCGCGCCTTCGGTGGGCGTGAAAAATCCGAGCCAGATGCCGCCCAGAGTGAGAAAGACCACCGCGATAACGGTCATCGTGCTCCATGCGGCCTTGCCAACTTCGTGGGACGACAATTCCGCCGTCAGCTTGGCATGTGTTGGTCCGGCCCCCACGAGTTCCGGCTTCGTCATCGCCACCCAGAGGATATAGACCACGAAGAACGCCACGAGCACGAAGCCAGGCAGCACGCCGGCGAGAAATAGCTTGCCGATCGACTGTTCAGTGAGCACGCCCCACACGATCATCAATACCGATGGCGGGATCAGCATGCCAAGGCATGCGCTCCCAGCGATGCAGCCGAGCGCGAACTTACGGTTGTAGCCGTGACGTTTCATTTCCGGATAGGCAATGCGCGAGAATGCTGCCGCCGCCGCGATCGATACGCCGGTTACGAACGCAAAGACTGCATTCGCCAGAACTGTTGCGACGCCGAGCCGGCCGGGGATCCGCCGCGTGAGGCTGTTGATCAGCGCGAACATATCCCGTGCCGCACCGCACTTGGCGAGGAACTCGCCCATCAGCATGAAGAGCGGAATCACGGCGAACACATAGTCACGCAGCGTCTCAAACGCGGTGTTGGCGACGAAGGTGCGGACCATGTCGATGTCGTGATTGATCAGATAGATCCCCACCGCTGCGGTGGTGCCAAGCGCCACGGCGAGGTGAACACCGAGAAACACCAGTGCGAGCAGCACACCGATCAGGATCGTCATTTCCATGTAACCGAACATGACGCGCCCTCAGTGGGAAGAAGAGACTGCGCCGGCGGGACCCTCGCCTGCCAACGCGGATTTGCAATTCTTGATCGCGAGCAATACGTAACAGATCGACGCGAGGCCGGTCCCCACGACGATTACCAGCTTGGCCGGCCATGACGGCACGCGCAAAGCGCCCTCGCCTTCATATTCATCGGAAGTCCACGCATGACCCAGTGGCTCGATGCTGCCCCAGCACACCAATCCGAAGAACAGCACGCCGACGATCGCGCCCGCCATGGCGAGAAAGCTTTGCAGCCGCAGCGGGAAATGCGCGGTGATGAAATCGACGTTGAGCATCGACCCGGAACGAATCGCATAGGCGGCCTGCAAAAAGCAGATGATGACGATCGAGATCGACACCAATTCAGGTGTTCCCTTGACCGGACTATTAAACACCCCGCGGCCGATGACATCGGCGACGACCAGAAACGACAAAGAAAATCCCAGCACCGCAGCGGCGACCAGCAGCGTGCGCGCGATGACGTCGAGCGTTCGTTCGATCATGGTTTAGAAGGTCCTCTTGGGAAAGGAAGCGTGCCGCCGACCGCACCAAAAAAGAAACGGCGCGATACCACGCGCCGTCCTGCCCTGGTGCCAACGCAAATTACTTGATCGTGTAACGCACCGGCCATTTGTGCCCGAGTTTCTCGGCTTCGTCGAGCCCGAGTTTCAGCACCTGTGAGGCCGGCAGCCCCTGTTTGTTGAGCTCGTCGGCCCGTTGTTGCGGCCAGGCGGCGAGTGACTTGGCCCATTCAAGCCGCACGCTGTCCGGCAGTTCTTTCACCTTCGCGCCCGCTTTGCGCAAGGCGTCGAGCTGCACACTGTAGTTTTCTTCGTTGACCGCGCCGGTCTTCGCCTCATATTCGCGCGCGACTTCGGTGATGATGTCTTGCACGTCTTTTGGCAGCTTGGCGAACCGATTCTTGTTCATCGTGAGACCGTGCCAGGTGATGGCGCCAAACCCAATGAGTGTGTAGTGCGGGCCCACCTCATGCAGCTTGAAATTTACATAGGCGGAGGGAAACAGGATCATTCCCGAGTACACACCGGTCTGCATCGAGGTGTAGACCTCCGGCAGCGAAGTCTGCACCGGCACCGCACCCGCGAATTCGAGCCACTTGAGATTGAGGCCCGCCCCGCCGATTTTCTTACCCTTCAGGTCGGCGACCGTATTCCAGTCGAAGCTGGTGCCGATGTTGTAGCCGTTGTCGGCGATTAGCGCGAGCAGGCGCTGATTAAACTTGTCTTCGAACACTTTCGACAGGTACGGGACCTTGTCGTACACCGCCCGCGCCATCTTGACGCTTTGGTTGGCGCTCATCGTGCCAAACGGCAGCACGACCTGGAACGAATGCAGCGGCAGATTCGAGGGCTCGAAGCAGAAGCAATAGCCGCCGATGTCGATGACGCCGGCTTGTACGCCTTCCAGCGTGTCGCCGACTTTCACCATGGAGCCGCCATAGCCCTCGACAAATTCGATCTTGTGCTTGGTTCGCGCCGCGACACGCTTGCTCACTTCGGGGACGAAAAACGTCGACATCAGATTGACGTACTGGTTGGGCGCGGCGTGTCCCGACGCGATGCGCAATTTGATGTCTTCAGCGTGGACCGGGGCGCTTGAAGCAAGTAACGCAGCGGCCGCGAGGGTTGCGATTGCCTTCATGTCTCCTCCGTAATGGCGTTGATGGTCGTGCTTCGACCTACCGGTGTGATATTCGGGGCATTGCTTCGTCCTGTCAACCGCTTTGCGCTGTCACTCAATAGGTCGCTAGCATTCGAAATTTGTTGCTTTAATACAACGAGATACGATGGCCCTCATTATTTCTCTCAGAAGATGTCTGAGCCACTGAAATATCAGGCGATGCCATTCAAAGTGCGTCTTGATATACTCCTTGCGCTTATCCACCTGCTTCGATCGGCCCGGCACGAGCGCGTCCCGTGAACTTTCCCGTCACCGCCCCATTGATTCGCACCAGCGTCTACGAACGTATTCGCGGCGAGATACTGTCGTGTGCGCTGCGTCCCGGCACGCAGTTGCAAGAGCGCGACCTCGCCGACCGCTATGAGGTGAGCAAATCGCCGATTCGCGACGCGCTGTTGCGATTGCAGGAACAGAACCTGATCGAGGTGCTGCCGCGCAAAGGCTATCGTGTGCGGCCGGTGTCGGTCGCGGATGCGCGCGAGATGTACGAGATGCGTTCCATCCTCGAGCGATCCTGCGTGGCGCGCATGATCGAGTCGGCACCCGACCCTCTGCTGCAAGGGCTCGACGCGTTTCGGCTTGCTCCGGCGGATTCCGAATTGAGTGCGTGGATCAACTACAACCGGCGCTTCCATCTTGCGATCGCGGACGGATCGGGTAACTCGCGCTTGGCGCGCGCGACGCGCGAGATCATCGAGCAGTTCGATCGGCTCACCTATATGAGTGTGACGGCGAGCGAATCAGGCACGTTGTCTGACTTCGTCCGCGAGCATGTTGAAATCATCCATGTCATTCAGCAGCGGGACAAGCGACAGGCTGCCGCGCTGATGAAAGATCACGTCGAGAGTTCGCGTAAGCGCCTGCTCGATGCGATCGAAAGTCTTGCCATCGTTCCATAAGAGAAGGGTTCCATCATGAAAGCACGCGTCGTACGATTCCATAAGGCAGGCGGCCCCGAAGTCATGCAGATCGAAACAATCGATTTGCCGGCGCCAGGCCCAGGCGAAGCGGTCGTTCGCAATACGGCGATCGGTCTCAATTTTCAAGACGTCTATCAGCGATCGGGGTTTTATCCGATGCCCCTGCCAAGCGGCATCGGTACCGAAGCGGCTGGTGTGGTCGAGCAGTGCGGCCCCGGCGTGACGACTTGCAAAGTCGGCGACCGGGTGTGTTATGCCGGTGGGCCGATCGGTGCCTATGCGGATTTGCGCGTGATGCCCTCGGATCGCCTCGTCAAGATCCCGGAAGGCATTTCGAACGAGCAGGCAGCCGCGGCGCTCTTGAAGGGCATGACGGTCGAATATCTGCTCAACCGCACCTATGCACTCAAAGCCAGACAATTCGCCATGATGTACGCGGCGGCCGGCGGCGTTGGGCTACTGGCCGGGCAGTGGGGCAAGGCGATCGGCGCCAAGATGATCGGCGTGGCGAGCGGGCCGGAGAAAGTAAAGCTGGGGCTGGCCAACGGCTACACCTACATGATCGATCGCGCGAAAGAAAAGATCGTCGATCGCGTCAAGGAAATTACCGGCGGGGCGATGCTGCCGGTGGTGTATGACTCGGTCGGCAAGGCCACGTTCGATGACACGCTGAATTCGCTCGCACCGCGCGGCTTTTTCGTCTCGTTCGGTGCGGCAAGCGGCGCGCCGCCCGCGGTGGAAGCGGGTCTGCTGCAGAAACTCGGCTCGCTCTATTTCACGCGCCCGACGCTGGTCACCTATTGCGCCAAGCGGCCCGATCTCGAAGCCTCATCGACCGCGCTTTTCGAAATGATCAAAAAAGGCGCGATCAAGGTCCATATTAGCGAGCGCTACCGGATGAATGATGTCATGAGCGCTCACAACGATCTGCAATCCGGCCGCACCGTCGGCTCGTCCATCATCATCCCGTAAGGAGTCGGCCATGCCCCTATCCCATATCGAACACATGCTGGTGCTGGTCGATGATCTCGACAAAACGCGCGATTGGTATCGCGATGTGCTGGGCATGGAAGAAGGCCCGCATCCCGACTTCGGCTTCCCGGTCTATTGGATGTATATGGGCGGAGTCGATGTGGTGCATATCGGCCAAAGCGCTCGTACCGCCTCCGACAGCCAGCGCCAGTACCTGGGTCGACTCGCGCAGGCGTCCGATACCGGGACTGGGGCGCTCGATCATGTCGCGTTCCGGGCCACTGGCCTGGTGAAAATGATCGACCATCTCCAAGCCAAGAACATCAAATTCACCCAGCGCCGCGCCAATGGGCAGGCGCTCTATCAACTTTTCCTGTTCGATCCGAATGGCCTCAAGATCGAGCTAAACTTCAGCGCTGAAGAGGCGGTGGGGATCGTGCCCGAGTTGATGGCCTCAGATCTGATGAAAACCACCTAAGCGCTTATTGGGAACCTAAGGAAGCCGCATGAAAACCGTAATTGATGCTCTACCTGTGCCGTTCATCGCTGTCGAAGGAACGGACGCGGTATTTCCGGTTCGCCGCATCTGGTGTGTGGGCCGCAACTATGCCGATCACGCGCGCGAGATGGGTCATGATCCGAATCGTGAGCCGCCGTTTTTCTTCCAGAAGCCAAGCGATGCGGTGATCGCATCGGGCGCGACGATTCCTTATCCGGTGATGACTAAGGATCTCCACCATGAGATCGAATTGGTGGTCTGCATCGGCAAGGGCGGCAAGAATATTGCGGTGGACAAGGCGTTTCAGCATGTGTACGGCTATGCCGTGGGGCTCGATATGACGCGCCGTGACCTGCAATCGGATGCGAAGAAGTTGCAGCGTCCATGGGAAATGGGCAAGAGCTTCGACCAAAGCTGCCCGGTCTCAAAGGTTGTGCCGGCCGCGAAGATCGGCCATCCGAACGCGGGCGCGATCTGGGTCAAGGTCAATGGCGAGATCAAGCAAAAGGGCGATCTCAACCAGCAGATCTGGCGCGTCGAGGAAACGATCGCGTATCTGTCGACCTATGTGGAAATCTTTCCTGGCGATATCATCATGAACGGCACGCCTGCCGGTGTGAGCTCGGTGAAGGCCGGCGACCGGCTGGAAGGCCATGTCGATGGCGTCGGCGATCTCGCGATCACCTACGCTGTGGAAGGTCAGATGCGCAAGGCGGCATAGTTTTTCACCCCTCACGAACCGGAGGAATCCATGAACGCACCAGAACGACAGTTTGTCCGTGCCGATGAAGACGTCGGCAATATTGTGGCGCTTGAGCATGTCAATCTGACTCAGCTCGATCAGCGCATTACGACGATCTTCTACGTCCAGGGTCTTGGGCTCACGCGCGACCCCTATCTGCATGTGTGGGATACCAACATGTGGATCAATATCGGCAAGCAGCAGGTCCATTCGCCATCCCGCCCGGTGACGGTCCTGCGCGGCACGATCGGGATCGTGGTGCCCGAGCTCGATGTGGTGCGTGAAGGCCTGAAGGAAGTCACGCCCAAGCTCGAAGGCACCAAATTCAGCTGGAAAGACAACGGCACGACGATTGAAACGATGTGCCCCTGGGGCAATAAGTTTCGCGTCCATGGCCCCGAGGCGCGCTTTGGCGACATGCGGCTTGGCATGCCCTATATCGATATTCCCGTTCCGCGTGGCACGAGCGAAGGGATCGCACGCTTCTACGAGCAGATCATGCTGGTGCCGTCACGCCGCGAGTTAGGCAAGAATCCGGCCGCGCATATCGGCATGGGCGTCGGTCAGGTCGTGATCTATCGCGAAACCGATGATCCGATTCCGCCGTTCGATGGTCACCATATCGCGATTTACGTCGCCAACTTCTCCACGCCGCATAGCGAGTTGAAGCGGCTGGGTCTGGTGTTCGAGGAAAGCGACCAGTGGCAATACCGGTTCCAGGACATCGTCGATCCGCAGACCAAGAAAGTGTTGTTCACGCTTGAACATGAGGTGCGCAGCCTCACGCATCCGATGTACGCGCGCCCGTTGATCAACCGTAACTCGGTGCAGCGGCAGATGTCGTATGTGCGAGGACAAGACGCCTACTATTAGATTGGACGCGCGATGTACACCGCCGCAAGCAAACGCCTCACCTCGACTGGGGCGCGCAAGATGATGTCCACGGCGATCGGGATTGCCGAACAGGCCGGCATTCCGATTACCGTTGCTATCGCCGATGCGGGCGGCCATCTCGTGTTGCTCGAACGCATGGAAGGCGGGCGCTTTCACACCGTCCATTCATCGACCACCAAGGCCGTTTGCGCGGCGTCCAACAAGCGGCCGACCGCCGCCAAGGGTGCGCAGGCGCAAACGCTTGATACCACGCATGCAATCGGTCTTGCCTTGGCCGCGGGGCCAGAACGCTGGACTGCGATGGAAGGCGGCTTCCCGATCATCTTCGATGGCGAATGCGTAGGCGGCATCGGCGTGAGTGGCGGCGACTGGACCTTCGATGAGCGCGTCGCCAAAGAGGCGCTGGAGTCGATTGGGGCGAGTTTCAAGATCGATAACAAGTAGCGGGTCTTGGTACCCAGAGAATGCCAATGAGCTTCCAGCCAGTACGTGTTGCCTGCATCGGCATGGGTTGGTGGTCAGATGTCTTGGCCGATGCAATCAAGCGCTCAACCAAGCTTGAAATTGCCGCCTGCTTTACCCGCTCGGCAGACAAGCGCGCCAAGTTTGCCGCCAAATACGCATGCAACGCCGCGCCGAGTTATGAAGCGATTCTTGCTGACCCATCGATCGATGCGGTCATCAATACCACGCCCAATAACGTCCATTTGGAGACCACCCGCCAGGCAGCGCGGGCGGGCAAACACGTTTTTCTCGACAAGCCGATCGCGAACTCGATCGCCGATGGCTTTGCGATCGCCAAGGCCTGTCGCGATGCGGGCGTCGTGCTCGGCATGGGCTATCAGCGCCGCCGCGAGGCGCAGTTCCGCTGGATTCGCGAGCAGATCGATGCCGGCGTCTTCGGCAAGCTGGTGAACGCCGAAGCAAACATCAGTCGCGACCGGCTGGGACAATTCGATCTGTCGTCCTGGCGCTATACGGCGGCCGGCATGCCAGGTGGAGTGATGCTGCAAATCGGTATCCACTATATCGATGTGCTTGAATACTTGATCGGTCCGATCAAATCGGTCAGCGGCTCCCTTGCGCAACTCGTGTTGCCGGGCGACAACCCGGATGTGGCGAGTCTTATCCTGGAGCATGAAAACGGCGCGCTCTCGACCGTCAATGCGAGCTACGCCTCAGCGGCCGAGTATTACCTCATGAACATTTACGGCAAGGAAGCGAGCGCCTATTACGACTTGCATAACGGCTTGCGCTTTCAGAATCGTGGCACGACCAAGGCGGAAGCTATCGCCGTAGCGAAGATCGATACCTTCGTCGATGAACTCGAAGAATTTGCGATGGCCATCCGCGGTGAAGGCGCACCCGAGGTCGGTGGTGAGCGCGCGACCTTGTCGCTGGCGGTGATTCGTGCGGGCATTGTTTCGGCAAGCGAAGGACGCCGGGTCGCGGTGGCCGAGATTCTTGCCAAGGAAGCAAAATGAATCTCGTTCGCGGCATCGCAGCAGCGTTTATCGCATTGGCGTGCGGCACCGTGGTGGCGCAAGACGCCCCCTATCCGCAAGAAGGCAAGCATGTCGAGATCACGGTGCTCTTTCCGGCTGGGACTTCGGCTGACGTTACCGCGCGCTTGCTCGCCGATGGCATGGCGAAGAATCTGGCGGCGTATATCGTGGTGGTCAATCGTCCGGGTGCCGGGGGTGCGATTGGTTATCGCCATGTGGCCGCGCAAAAGCCAGATGGTTATGCGATGGTCTGGAATTCCAATTCGATCTCGACCGCGTTTCATTCCGGGCAGATGAACATCGATTACCGGGCCTTCGATGCGGTCGCCCGGGTCTTAGTTGAATCGCCCATTGTTGTGATCAAAGGCGACGCGAAATGGCAGACACTACGCGACCTCATTGCCGACGCAAGATCCCGCCCAGGAGTCCTTACTGTCGGCAATTCAGGCGTCGGCAGCCATACGCATATCTTGTCGGTGGCGCTCTTCAACACGGCGGGTACGAAAGTGATCGACGTGCCGTACGCCGCGGCGCAAGTCGTGCCAAGTCTGCTCGGCGGGCATGTCGATGCGCTCGTTCAATTGCCCGGGGCGCTGGCAAGCCATATGAAGTCGGGGGCTGTTCGTGTGCTCGCCGCACTGACTGCCACTCGCGATCCGGCCCTGCCTGATGTGCCGACCGCCAAGGAGCAAGGCGTCGATGTCTCGCTCGAGGCATGGCGCGGCATCGCGCTGCCAAAGGGCGCGCCAAAGAATGTCGTGGTGGCGCTTGAACAAGCGATCCGCAGAACCATCGAGGCGCCTGAGTTTGGTAAAGCCGCCGAACGATTGGGCATCCGGCCGGCATTTGCCACGGCGGGCGAATTCGGTGCGATCATCGCTAAAGAAGACGTTGAACTTGAGCAGTTGATGCGAGTGATCGGACTCAAGAAATAGCGCATCCGATTTGCCCGGGCGCGCGAACGAGGAGGCTCCATGAAATCAAGGAAGACCATGCGATTCGCACTGGGCGCAGTGCTCGCCATCGCTACGCATATTGCGTTCGCGCAGGCTTATCCCACCAAGCCGATTCGCCTGATGGTGCCCTTCCCACCGGGTGGGTCGACTGACATCGTCGCGCGGATCGTTGCGCAGCAGGTCTCGGAACGTCTCGGACAGCAAATGGTCATCGAGAATCGAGGCGGCGCCGGTGGCACGATCGGCACCGCATTGGTTGCCAAGGCGCCGGCCGATGGCTACACATTGGTGCTGGGCACGACGAGTACGCATGTCGTTGCACCCGCCGTCTATCCGAAACTCGATTACGACCCGATCAAGGACTTCGCGCCGGTCTCGCTGCTTGCGGTCACGCCCTATCTGCTGGTCGTGCATCCGAACGTCAAGGCCAACACGCTCAAGGAGTTCGTTGAGGTGGTGCGCGGGCAACCGGGCAAGCTCAATTACGCATCGGCTGGTACCGGGTCGACCACGCATATCGCGATGGAAATGTTAAAGCTCGCCTCGACCACCGACATGCTGCACATTCCCTTCAGTGGCAACGGCCCGGCTGGCACCGCAGTGATCGCCGGTCAAGTCGAAGCCTTGTTTGGCAGCCTGCCCGCGGTGTTGCCGCATGCGAGATCGGGCAAGGTGCGGGCGCTTGCAGTCGGTACGCTCACCCGTTCGCCCGCATTACCCGATGTGCCAACGGTTGCCGAGTCGGGTTACCCAGGGTTTGATGCATCGCTGTGGCTCGCGATCATGGCGCCCGCCAATGTACCGGCGGCGATTATCGAGCGCTTGAACAAGGAAATCGTTGCGGTCATCAAAGCGCCGGAAAGCGCCGCCGCACTCGCCAAGGCGGGCGCGGAACCCCTGTCGAGCACACCAGCGGAACTGGCAGCAATGATTCGCGATGGCATTCCAAAGTACGTCAAGGTGGTCCAGACTGCCGGGATCAAGCCGGAGTAATCCGATGAGGGGGCCTATGAACCAACGATCACTAATTTTCGGCGCATGCCTTGCACTCGCATTGAGTGCTGCGTCCACCGCGTTCGCACAGGGCTATCCGGAACGCGTCGTGAAATTCATCGTGCCGTTCTCGGCGGGCGGCGTGTCGGACGTCGTGTCTCGCCCGATTGCGCATCGGCTTGGCGAGATGTGGGGTCATCAGGCGATCATCGAGAACCGGCCTGGTGCGGGCGGCATGATCGGGTCCGATGTCGTTGCGAAGGCCAAACCAGACGGCTACACGCTGCTGCTGTCGGGCAGCACCCATTTCGTCAGCGCCACGCTGCATCAAAAGACGATTGGGTTTCATCCGATCGACGACTTCACGCCGATCGCGCATATCGCCGAGCAACCCGGCGTGCTGGTGGTGCATCCGTCGGTCGCCGCCAAGTCGCTCGCCGAACTCGTTGTATTGGCCAAAGCGCAGCCCGGTAAGATGAATTACGCATCGTCGGGCAATGGCAGTTCCCAACATCTGTTCGCCGCGATGCTGTTTGGCATGGTGGGCATTGAACTCACCCATGTGCCGTACAAAGGCAGCGGCCCGGCCTTGACCGATCTGCTAAGTGGGATCGTGCCGGTGAGTGTGCCGTCGATCTCGAATGCCATTCCGCATATCCAGGGTGGGAAGTTGCGCGCGCTTGGGGTGACGAGCGCCAAGCGCGTGGCGGCGCTGCCCGATGTGCCGACGCTCTCTGAGGCCGGCGCGAAAGGCTATGACGCGCAGCTATGGTTCGCAGTGCTTGGCCCGAAAGGTTTGCCCGCTGCGATCGTGAACAAGGTGTATGAGTCGGTGACCGTCGCGGTCCGGCATCCGGATGTGCTGCGGACCTACGCGCAACAGGGTATCGATGTGCGCATCATGCCGCCTGCGGAGTTCTCGCAGTATTTCAGATCCGAATCGGTGAAATGGAATCGGGTCGTTAAAGAAGCCGGTGTGTCCATTGACTGATTTGTGCAGTACCGACTATTGAGCGTTGCATTTTCAATGCCATTGATCATTGGAACGCTCAATCCCCTCTCCCCGGCCCCCCCGCAAGGGGCGAGGGTGAGGTCAGTCTTAATTCGCGGTCGCGAATTAAGAAAGGGTCGATGGCGGATCAATCCACTCAAGTCACACCGTACTTTTTTGCGAATGCGTGCAGTGCGCTGACGTAACAGGCCATCGGCACCCGCACTACGCCGGCGCCCACTTGACCAAGGCCCGCTTGCTTGTGCGCGATGCCGGTCGTAACGACCGGTCGAATGCCGGAATCGACGACCTTTCTCACATCAATGCCGACTGGCGCCGGTGCGAAATCGAGTGCGGGAAGCGACATCGCCGGATTGCGCCCGACGGTGATGTGATACATCTCGCGCGAATACTGCATTGATTGCGCGACGGTGCCGCCAGCCAGCAAGGTCAGCGCGGGTGATGCCGCAAACGAAAAGCCACCGAAGCCGGCCGTTTCGCAAATGGCGCTATCGCCCAGATCCGGATTGGCGTCTTCCTTCTTGACGCCAGGGAAGTAAAGTCCGACTGGCGTGTCAGACGGCGCTTGGAACCACTCTTTGCCAAGACTGCTCACACGAATTGCGGTGGTGACGCCATTGCGGGCCATGGCGGTCACGATCGTCGAGTGATCGATGCCGTGCGCGGCATCCATCGTTGCTTTCGCTGACACCATCGAAAAATTGAGAAAGAACTGCGAGGTGTCGGCGATGAACTTCAATACCTCGTAGCTACGGGCGCTGTCGACCTTCGCCTTGGCCAGTGCAGTGGACAGTGCCATATGGAAGAGTGCAGTCGCTGCCGTGTTGCGCGAATGCACCTCATCGCCCATCAAGAGCGCTTGCGATTGAATCGCCTTCAGGTCGATGCCACCGATCGCGGCGAGGCCCGCTTTGATCGCCGGTGCGAGCGTGTCGCGAAACCAGCGTAAGCGCGCGATAACCTCTGGGCTATTGGCGCCAAAGCGCAGCACCTTACCGATGCCCTCATTGACGTTCGTGTAGGCGACATTGCCATGCGCCTTGTTTTTCACCACGTAGACCGGCATCGATGCGGAGATGATGCCGGTCATCGGCCCGACCGCTTGATAGTCGTGACACGAGGCAAACGGAATCTGACCGGACTCAAGGAGCTTCCGCGCATCATCGGCACTCGCTGCCCAACCCTCGTACAACACCGCACCGATCATCGCGCCATGCATCGGTCCGCACATATTCTTCCAAGGCACCGGGGCACCCGCGTGCAACAGCGTGCGGCCGATGTCAGACCAGACCTCGCTGGCGTCCTTCACATCGATCAGGATCGGCTGCGACGACAGAATGCGATCAATCGCGGTGCGGTTGGCCGCATCGATGCGCGCGCCGATGCACTGCGGATCGTCCGCATCGCTTGCAATTTGTGCAAGCTCCCATGCAGTACGTGGATCGGCGTCACCGGGCGGTTGCCAGTCGAGCTGCGTGGCGCGGCCACCGGTGCTGATGACGCTGTGGATGAACGTGTCAACGCCGATATTGAGAATCGACAAGTCTGGTGCGATCAAACTCTGTGTCACGGATTCAAGCCTTGATAGGGGGTTCGAGTGCGAACAGGAAGCCGGTCAACATATCCCAACCGGAGGAATGACCGATCGCGGTCAATGACCGGGCCGCGTCGATGACCGTTGCAAACGGCGTGGATTCGATGAGGGCATCGACCAGCGCATGCAAGACACCATACGTCGAGCCATCAATGAGATCGGCCAATAGAGCCGCGCTGATTGCGTGCGTTCGCGTTGGCGCGATGGTGATGATCCGCGCACCGAGCCGTTGCCAGGCGGGGTTGCGCGGCATGCGTAGGTTGCGGGCAAACAGCGCGCCGCCGACCAGATCATCGCCCGACGGGGTGAGTCCGCTAGCCAGTCCTAGCAGAGGGATCGCCGCTTGTTCAATCTGCTCGATATCATTCGTTACAAGCGCCAAAGCAAAACGCCGGACGAGGGGCGCAGCAAGATCGAGCGGGAAGGGCGGCGTGTCATTGCCCAGTAAGCGGCCAAAGCCGCGTGGTTCGCCTACCTCGGTAATACGGTGTCGCAATGCTGTTGCGCGCGCGATGAATGCCGATGCGTCGCCTAGGCGGTGCACAGGATTCGCGAAGGGCACGACTGCTGTCATGTCAAACATCACCGAGACGCCGCTTCTAACCGGCTCGGCAACCGCCACCATGCGCGGATGCATCGAACGCGGTCGCACGCCAACCCAAATGATGTGACCCGCCGCCTGCAAATAGGGCGCATCCGGAAAGGTCGCGAGGGGCTCGGCGCGGCCGCGACTCTTTGCCAAGGCCTGATACGCAATCGACCCAGCCGCCAATACGCGTGCTGCGGTCGCAGAGGTTGTTGCTGCCAATTCGCTCATGCGGTAATCCGCGTGCCGGCGCGTCCTTCAACCGCATCGAACGCCCGTTCGAGAGAAGTAATGAGCACGAGCTTGCCGCCTTGTTCGAGGTAGTTGATGGCGGCCTGAATCTTTGGGCCCATGCTGCCTGGTGGAAACTGGCCTTCCTCGAGATAGCGTCGTGCTTCGCTGACTGACATCGTGTCGAGGAAGCGCTGCGTGGGCTTGCCGAAGTCGATTGCCACGCGTTCAACGCCGGTCACCAGCAACAACGTATCAGCATTGATGGCCGCCGCCAGCAGCGCGCTCGTCAAATCCTTGTCGATGACCGCCGGCACGCCTTCCCAGGCACCGGAATCCAATCGAACCACCGGAATGCCACCGCCGCCCGCCGCGATTGGGATGACATTCGCGCGGAGCAAGGCTTCGATCGCCGCGAGGTCCACGATCGACTTTGGCGCGGGCGATGCCACCACGCGACGCCATCCGCGGCCGGAATCCTCGACGAACATCCAGCCGGTTTCTTCTTGCATGCGGCGCGCCTCGGCCTCTGCAAAGAATCTACCCACTGGTTTGGTGGGACTGGAGAATGCCGGATCATTCGGATCGACTTCCACCTGGGTGACCACCGAACAGGTCGGCGTTGCGATGCCGTGTTGGTGGAGCGTGTTGGTGAAGCTCTGTTGAAACATATAACCCATACCGCCTTGCGAATGGGCGACGCAGACATCCATTGGCATCGGCGGCAACTCGGTTGCGGTGCGCGCCATGCGAAAGAGGATGTTGCCCACTACCGGGCCGTTGCCGTGGGTTAACACGAGTTTGTACCCTGACTGAATGATGCGTACCAGGTGCTCGCACAGCCCCGCCATGATGGCGAGCTGCTCATTGGCGGTGCCGCGAATCGTCGGCGGATAGCTTGCGTTACCACCTAGGGCAACGACGATGCGCTGTTCTCGCGAGCTGCCTTTGGCGGGCATGGTCAGGTGCGGGCCGTGATGATTGCGCCGGCCAAGCGCGCGACCGCACTGCTATCAGACAGCACGACCGCACCGGCCCGGCGAAGGGTCGACTCCTGTTTGGAGCGGACTTGCGGATCGTCTTCGGTGCCGCACACGAACGCGAGAATCGGCATGGTGCGGCTGGCTTCTCGCGCCACCGCCTGGGCTTGGCTGATCGCCGGCGCCAGCGCAGCGGCCGGATCTGGATGACTGCCATGCCCCAGCACCACATCGAGCACGATGAGTGCCGTCTCAGGATCACGCGATTCCTGCACAATGCGTTCGATGCGCGAAGTCGGATCGATCATCGGATGGGGTCTGCCCACGGTGAACGCGTCATCGCCCAGATCGAGCGCGGTATGTTCAATGCTTTTGCGTGGATCGGGGAGCACTCGCGTCTTGTCCAGCGCGGCATTCGAATAGGCCGCGATGTTGGCGGTACGCCAAATCGCTTGTGCCTCCGAGCAATACGTTCCGCCTGAGTAGAGGGCGCGAATGAAACGCTGCTCCTTGTGCAACAAACGTGCAATCTGCAATGCGGACCGCGCCTCGTTTTCAGCCGGCGCCGCCGCGCGGCCCTGCAGCAGCTCCACTGCTTTCGCGGCGCCATCGAAAAGCGTCGCGGCGACGTGAACGTTTCCTTTTGATTCAAGCTTCGCGCCGATAAACAAGACCACGGCGGGTTTGCCGATGCTGTGCAATTTATCAAGCACCGTTCGGGTGACTTTGGCGGATGGCGGCTTGGAAATGACCACCAGCACCTTTGTGGCCGGATCAGCGCCCAGCAATTCGATCGCCGCGAGCGTGGTGAGACCACCGACCGCCTCGTTCAGATCGCGACCGCCGGTGCCGATTGCGTGCGACACGCCTTCACCGAGGTGATGGATCTGCGTCGACACTTCCTGCAAGCCGGTGCCCGATGCCGCCACCAAGCCGATTGCGCCGCGACGAACCACGTTCGCGAATCCCATCGGTACGCCGGCGATGATGGCTGTGCCGCAATCCGGCCCCATGACGAGCAGGCCCTTGCGACGCGCAAGTTGTTTGATCGCGACTTCCTGTTCGATCGGCACGTTGTCGCTGAAAATAAACGCATGCAGGCCCGCTTTGATGGCTTTGATTGCCTCGGCGGCTGCATAGGGCCCGGGCACGGAGATCTGGGCGATGCGTGCGGACCCTTGGCCCAGAGCCATGGCGATCGAGCGGACTGGAATCGTCGATACGCGCCCCTCTTCACCAGCACTCGAACCGGCGGCGGAAAGCTTGGCATCAATCGCCTTCAGCGCCCGCTCGACCTCCGCATCAGTGGGCCCCTCGATCACGATCATGAGATCAGCGGGCACCGCGCCGGTCAGCGCAGCAGCGAGCAGCTTTGCCTCGGTGAGGATCTCTTTATTGGCGGGCGTTCCCATCAGCAAGGTCACGCGCGTATCGCGGGCGGCCGATTGCACGTCCTCGGCGATGCGCATGAGCGCGACGGAATCTTTGTAAAGACTGGCCTTGACGAGTGATCGAATCGACACGATGTTCGTGAATCTAAATGGGGGTCACAGAAGCCCCGCATCGCAATGCGGGGAAGCTATGCAAGGGAAGCCATATTGCCTGGCAGGCCTGCGTACCAACCGAATTACACATCAAGGACTGCGGGGCGTGGCATCACTTTGCGGCGCATCGAATTCCGGAAAGAGCGAAAGCTGTCTACCGCCCATCAGCACTGCCTGCTCGACCAGGGTTCTCGCTTCGCGCAGCGTGGTCGTTTGACCGCCATGATTGTCCACCCGCCAGCGATATTTCATCTCGAGATGTTTCCCTGGCTCCACTTCAATCTGACCAAGGCGATTTTTGCCGAGCCAGTAGCCATGCGACTTGTAGCCGCGCTCCCAGAACGGTTTCGCGCGCGAACGCCGTTTTTTGGTTGTCGCCATGACGCAGCTCGCCCCTCCCTGACCGTCAAACGCCTGACCTGATGCCGATCAACCGATCGAGGTCGCGAATTATCCATCATTTCGCCCTGCCGGCCGAGTCGCGCAAAAGGTCAACGCAAGGGTCAGAGCTTTTGGGCCGCGGCGCGCAGCATCGCGCCGGGTTCATCGCCGGCAAATCCGGCCGCAAACAAATCGATACTCTCCTTGATGGCGGCCTCAAGTGGTGTCTCCTCCCATAGCTGCGTGAGTCGTTTCTGGGTACGCATCGCGCCTGGTGCATTGGCTGCCAGCGTGGCCACCAGTGCATTGGTGGCGGTATCGAGCGTGTCAGGGCTGACGACCTGTTCGACCAGGCCCCAGCGCAGCGCTTGTTCGGCATCGATGTTGGCACCGGTCAGTACCAGCCAGCGCGCGCGGCCCGCACCAATCAGGCGCGGCAGCAATGCCGCCTCGACGACAGAGGGCAAGCCGATCTTTACTTCCGGCATACCGAAGACCGCGCGGTCCGCGGCGATCCGCAGATCGCAGGCCGCCGCGAGCTCAAGCCCGGCGCCCAACACATGACCTTGAATGCGTGCCACCACCGGTACCGGGCAATCCCGCACCGCTTTGCAGGCCAGGTGGATCAGGGTAATAAAGCTTCGCGCGGAGGTTGCATCGAGGGTCGCCATCTCACGCACATCGGCACCGCCAATGAAGGCCCGATCGCCCGCGCTGGCAAGGATGACCGCACGCAGTTGCGCATCGGCGGATAGCGTTGCGAAGCGGGTAATGAGCTCGGTCAGTAGCTCGCTCGATAGGGCATTCGATTTGGCCGGGCGGTTAATCGTGACGCGCGCCACCCCAGGCAGACTCTGCTCGACCATGACAAGTTGCGACATATCGTTTCCCTTCGCCGCTTCATCCATTAGCGCCAGCCAACCAGCCGACGACGAGGTATCGCAGCAGCCGGCCAATTCCTTGAAAAAAGGCGACCGCGAGCCAGTTCAAGCGGAGCCACCCGGCCGCTAGACACAGCCCATCGCCAATGATCGGCAGCCAGGCCAGCGCGAGGAGCGGAGCACCATACCGTCGGATGCGCGCCAACTGCGGAAGTCCTCGCGGCTCGCGCGCGATTCGGCCCAGAAGATAGGTTGTCATGCCGCCCAAGGTATTGCCGATGCAAGCGAGCGTAATAGCCGCCGCGAGCGCCTGTGGATGCAGCTTTAAAAAACCAAACAGCACCGCTTCCGAGGAGAACGGGATGATCGTCGCGGAGACAAAGGATGCGGCGAACAATCCCGCCAAGCCGGTTTCCTCCGTTATCCAATCACCCATGCTGCAAGGATAGCTGCTCCCGAAAAGCCTGTTGAATCTAGGTCGTCACTCCCGCGAAGGCGGGAGTCCAAGGAGTCCACAATCTTGGCTGCGCGTGGCATCAAGTAGCTACTGGATTCCCGCCTTCGCGGGAATGACGTATCAGGGTGAACTCGCGCGAATTTCAACATACTGCTAAGTCACGACATGCGGTCATGTACCAGAGGCTCGTGTACCATTCGCGCCCCTTGTGGCAGATGCCGGACGGAAGTTCATGTCGCGCGATTACCTTGAGCGCATTTTGCGGGCGCGGGTCTACGATGTTGCGGAGCAAACGCCGCTCGAGGTGGCGGCCAACCTGTCGGCGCGACTCGACAATCGGCTCCTGCTAAAGCGCGAGGACACGCAGTCGGTGTTCTCGTTCAAGTTGCGGGGTGCCTACAACAAGATGGCCAACCTGCCGGCGACAGAACTCAGGCGTGGCGTGATCGCTGCCTCCGACGGCAATCATGCACAAGGGGTTGCGCTCGCCGCGCAACGGCTGGCGTGCAAAGCGGTCATCGTCATGCCGGTCACCACGCCGCGCATCAAGATCGATGCGGTCGTGGCACGTGGCGCCGAAGTCATTCTCCACGGCGATTCGTATAGCGACGCCTATGCAAAAGCGCGCGCGATGCAGACGAAGCGTCGCCTCACCTTCGTGCATCCCTATGACGATCCGGATGTCATCGCCGGGCAGGGCACCATCGGCATGGAAATCCTGCGTCAAGCGAGCCGTCCGGTGCATGCGATCTTCGTGCCAATTGGCGGCGGTGGCCTCATCGCCGGGATCGCCGCCTATGTGAAGCGCGTGCAACCGACCGTGAAGATCATTGGCGTGCAGCCGATCGATGCGGATGCGATGGCGCAGTCGATCACAGCGGGGCGGCGTGTGACGCTCGCGCAAGTGGGCCTGTTCGCCGATGGCGTCGCGGTGAAGCAGGTCGGTGCGGAAACGTTCCGCATCGCACGCGCGCTGGTCGATGAGATCGTTCGTGTCGATACCGACGCGATTTGCGCTGCGATCAAGGATGCTTTCGAGGACACCCGCTCCATTCTCGAGCCGGCCGGCGCATTGGCGATCGCGGGCGCCAAGTCGTATGTCGGCGCGCACGGCATCCGGGGCAAGGACCTCGTTGCGATCGCCTCAGGGGCTAATACCAACTTCGATCGCCTGCGCTTCGTTGCCGAGCGCGCTGAAGTGGGCGAACATCGTGAGGCGATTCTTGCGGTGACGATCCCGGAGCGTCCGGGCAGTTTCAAGGCGTTCTGTTCGTTGCTTGGCACGCATAATGTGACCGAGTTCAATTACCGGATCGCCGACCCGGACGAGGCGCATGTGTTTGTCGGCGTGCAGGTGCGCGATCGCATTGAAACCAAACGGTTGGTGCGGCTCCTCGATCGTGCCGGACTCCAATCGCTTGATCTGTCCGATAACGAGATGGCTAAGCTGCACGTCCGTCATCTGGTGGGTGGGCGCGCCCCATGGGCCCAGCACGAGCGGCTCTATCGATTCGATTTTCCGGAACGACCGGGCGCGTTGATGCGGTTTCTCGAGGCGATGCAATCGGATTGGAATATCAGCCTGTTCCACTATCGCAATCACGGCGCCGATGTCGGTCGCGTGCTGGTGGGGATTCAGGTGCAGCCGGGCGAGATGCCCGCGTTTCGCCGGTTTCTCGCGCGGCTCGGCTATCCATACGAGGATGAAAGCAAGAATGCGGCGTACCGGTTGTTTCTCGGGTAGCTGATGCGCGTCACGACGGCACTACCACCAGCACGCCATTGACGCGCTGATAGAGCGCGCGCTCCGTGACGACGAAATCCATCGGAATGTCGTAAGGCTGTGGGCGAATGGTTTCCAGCCTTGCAATTTCATAGGCGACGCCAATCGTTCTAGGACGTATAGGCAAGCTGGCCAGCGTTCGATCAAAAAATCCCGCGCCGTAGCCAAGCCGATAGCCGCCCGTATCAAAGCCGTTCATGGGAACGAGCATCGTGTCCGGTACCACACTATTCCCGTCCTTTGGGTAAGGGATATCGAGCGCGCCGCGTGCCAGTTCGACGCCGGGATGCCATGCCCGAAATTCAAGTGGCGTGCGCGGTGCGACAACGACTGGTAGTGCGGTCACCGCGCCGCGTTCGCGCAGCCGCTTGACCAAGGGCCGTGCGTCGTATTCGTTCTTGATCGGCCAACAGAACGCGATGACACCGATGGCGAGGTCAGCGAAATAATGTTGAAGGCGTCGATCGATTTGGTCGCGCCAATCGCGAAGTGTGACCTCGTCAACTTGTAACCGTGCCGCAACCAATGTATCGCGTTGTGCCTGACGCCAAGCTTGCAATGTGCCGTCTTGTGAATCTGGTCTTCGCATGCCGCAGCATATCGAAGGTGAGGATATCGCGTCCGATCCGGATGAACGATGATGGCTCCTCCACATGTTATGCTGACTCAGCCAAAAAACGTATGCATACCAAGAGATTGGCCTACCTTCGCTTCGCCGCCGTCGCAACGACGATGTTCTTTCTCGGTGCCGCGCCTGCTACGGCGTCGGATGAGTTGATCGCCGCCGCCGCCGACGCGTTCCAGAAGAGAGATGGCGCTCGCCTCGCGCGGCATGTGGAACCGACCAAATCGCATCGCCTGGGTCAGTATGTGGAGTACTGGGCGCTCCGCATTAATCTTGACGATCAGCCGGCCGCCGCCGTTCGCGGTTTTCTGGAGCGCTTTGAGGGGACCTACAACGCCGACCGCCTGCGCAGCGAATGGCTGCGCTCACTTGGCAAGCGCGGGCAGTGGGAGACTTTCCAAACAGAATATGCAGCCTATACCGGCAAGGACCCGGAGATCGTTTGCTACGGAATCTTGTCGCAGCATCGCCTCGGTGAAACGGCCAATCTGGATGCATTCCGCCACATCTGGCGAGAGCCCAGGGAACTGGCGGAAGGCTGCGCTACGCTTGCAGATCAGTTGGCGCGCGACGGTCGTCTGGCGGTCGATGTGGTCTGGGAACGCGCACGCTCGCTGTCGGAAAACGGTTTTACGTTCTCGCTCAAACGCACCTTGACGCTTCTGCCACCAAAGGAAGCGGTGTCGGCGGCCCTGGTTGAACAGATTCTTGCCAATCCGCAGCGCGCGTTCGAGCCGAACGGGGTCAATCTCACAACGCGCGGCGGGCGTGAACTCTACGCAATGGCATTGGGTCGTGTCGCTCGGCGCGATCCCCACCAAGCCGCGAAACTCTTCTCGCCGGCCGTGCAAGCCAGATTCCCGGAAGCCGAACGGGCCTATGCCTTTGCGCAGTTCGCGCTGCACGGCGCGCGAAACCATTCGCCCGAATCAGTGAATTGGTATGCACAGACGGGCAAGGCGATCCTTTCTGAGGAGCAACTGGCTTGGAAAGTGCGCTCGGCATTGCGCGCACAGAATTGGCCGGAAGTCGATCGTACCGTGGCGGCGATGGGCCCGACCCAGAAAGAGGATCCGACCTGGACCTACTGGCGCGCGCGGGCACTACGCCAGATGGATCAGGTCGAAGTGGCCGATCAGCTATTCGGCAAGATTGCGGGCCAACATAATTTTTACGGCAATCTGGCCGCCGAAGAAATCGGTGCAACGATCGTGATTCCGTCGCCGGGCACGCAAATATCGCCGGAAGAGCTTGCGTTCATTAGCGAGAATCCCGGCTTGCAACGTGCCCTTGCGCTTATCAAACTGCAGCTGCGTACCGATGCCGTTCGCGAATGGATCTTCTCGACACGCGGCCTATCGGATCGCCAACTCATTGCGGCCGCCGAATTGGCGCGCAACAACCAGATTTGGGACCGCGCTATCAGCACGGCCGATCGCACGCTCGATCATCATGATTTCAGATTGCGCTATCTCGCCCCGTACCGGGATGTCTTTGCCACCAATGCCGGCCGCTATGGACTGGAAGAAAGTTGGGTCCTTGGCATCGCGCGCCAGGAAAGCCGGTTTATCGTGAATGCAAAGTCCACGGCCGGTGCCTCTGGGCTCATGCAATTGATGCCCGCCACCGCGCAACTGGTCGCCAAGCGGATCGGCATGACGTCGTTTACGCAGAGTCGCGTCACCGAGCCGGAAATCAATATTCAATTGGGTACGCGCTACATGCGCCAGGTGTTGGACGATCTGGACGGGCATCCGCTGCTCGCCTCGGCCGCGTATAACGCCGGGCCGCGCCGCGCCCAGCAATGGCGTGCGTCAACGCCGCTCGAAGGGGCAATCTACGCTGAATCCATCCCGTTCAATGAAACGCGCGATTACGTCAAGCGGGTGTTTGCCAACACCATGTACTACGCACGACTGAGCGGTGGGGACGTGGCTCCACTCAAGACCCGGCTTGGCATCATCGCGCCGCGTCCGGCCGGCTGGGTGATGTAAGCAAGAGCGGAGGCCGGATGCAATGACGCTTACCGATGAGCGATCGCGCGCGGTCGCCGCGCGTTAGAATCCGGTCCAGTCGCGGGGGCGAGTACACCGCCGTTCCGTGCGGCCCGCCCACCTGTCATCGTTCCCTTCCTCGCTAAAGCGCCTTATCCATGGCTCGAATCTGTTTAATAGGTGGTAGCGGTTTTCTTGGCCGCAACATCGCCGAACTCCTGGTCCGTGACCAGCATGTCGTGGTCGTGCCGACGCGGCGCCGTGAGCGCGCCAAGCGCAATCTGATTTTCTTGCCGACCGTCGATGTGATCGAGGCGAATGTCCATGACGACGCCGCCCTCGATGCGGCCCTGACGGGCTGCGAAGTCGTCATCAATCTCGTCGGCGTGTTGCACAGTCCATCCGCGCAACCCTACGGTCCGGCGTTTGCGCGTGCCCATGTGCAATTGCCGGAGCGAATTGTTCGGGCCTGTGAACGGATCGGTGTGCGACGGTTGATCCATATGAGCGCCTTGGGTGCCGCTGCCGATGCGCCGAGCGAATATCAGCGCTCCAAAGCCGCCGGCGAAACGGCTGTCCTTGCCGCATCGGGAAAGCTCGATATCACAATCTTTCGGCCATCGGTCGTGTTCGGGATGGACGATCAGTTCCTCAATCTGTTCGCCACCATGCAGCGCCTGTTGCCAGTGGTCGTGTTGGCAGGTTGTGGCGCGAAATTTCAGCCGGTCTTCATCGAGGATGTCGCCCGCGCTGTCGTAGCGAGCCTCGACAGCAAAGAAAGCTTTGGCAAACGCTATGACCTGGTGGGGCCGAAGGTCTATACGCTTCGAGAGCTGGTGCGATACGCCGGCGCGATGGCGAAATGTCCGCGACCGATCATCGAAGTGGGCGAACGCCTTGGGATGTTGCAAGCGATGGTCATGGAACTTGGCATCGTCAAGTTCGCACTCGGTCGCCAGCTGATGAGCCGCGACAACCTGCGCTCGATGCAGATCGACAATGTTTCGGGCGCCGCATTCCCGTTCGGCATCACACCGACGCCGCTCGAATCAGTCGCGCCCACCTATCTCACCGGCGTATTCGCGCGGTCCCGTTACAGCACCTATCGCTATCGGGCTGGGCGTTCCCCTGGATTCATGCAACGGTAAGACATCATGGCAAGTCTCAGTCTGGTCATCGGCAACAAGAACTACTCATCCTGGTCGATGCGCGCATGGATCCTGATGACGCATTTCGGTATTGCATTCGATGAGATTCAAACCTGGCTCTATCAACCCGATACCGAGGCGAGCATCAAGCGCTATAGCCCGACCGGGCTGGTGCCCTGCCTGATCGACGGGCCGTTGCATATCTGGGATACCTTGGCGATCGCCGAATATCTCGCTGAAAAATTTCCCAATAAGAACCTGTGGCCGGTTGCCCCGGACGCACGCGCGATTGCGCGGTCAGTCACCGCCGAAATGCATGCGGGCTTTGGCGCCTTGCGCCGGTCGATGCCGATGAACATTCGCAATCGCTATCCTGGCAAGGGTCGTGGCGACGAAGTCGATCGCGATATCGCGCGTCTGGAGGCGCTGTGGAATGATTGCAGGCGTCGCTTCGGCGCGGGCGGTGATTATCTGTTTGGGCAGTTTTCGATTGCCGATGCGTTCTATGCGCCGATCGTGTTTCGCTTCAACACCTATGGCGTTCGACCGCGCGGTCTGGCCGACCTCTACATGCAGGCCATGCTGGCGAGCCCCGCGCTGCAGAAGCTGGCGCGCGAGGCTGCCGCTGAAGGTCATGCGTTGTCGGTGTACGACGATCGCTATCCTGCTTGACCCACTTGTGCGCGCGGCGCACTGACATGAGCGCGCATTCCATTCCTGTGCCCGGCAAGGTGTACGAAGTGGGCGGTGCCGTTCGCGATCGGCTACTTGGCCGGCCGGTGCAGGATCGCGATTTCGTCGTGGTCGGTGCGACCCCAGAAGAAATGGAACGGGCCGGCTTCAAACCGGTGGGCAGCGACTTTCCGGTCTTTCTGCATCCTGAGACGCATGACGAATATGCACTGGCGCGCACCGAGCGAAAGTCCGGACGTGGTTACAAGGGCTTCACCGTCCACACCAGTCCTGATGTGACCTTGGAAGAAGACCTGGCGCGACGCGATCTCACGATCAACGCGATTGCCGCCGATGTCGACGGCAAGATCATCGATCCATTTGGCGGCGTGAGCGACCTGCAGCAGGGCATCTTGCGCCATGTGAGCGAGGCGTTCGTCGAAGACCCGGTTCGCCTCCTGAGAATCGCGCGATTCGTCGCCCGCTACGGCTTTCGTATTGCACCCGAGACGGAGGCGCTTCTTCGCACCATGGTTGCAAACGGTGAAGTGGATGCGCTGGTATCTGAACGCGTATGGCAAGAATTGTCCAAAGGCCTCATGGAGCCCGCACCGGTTCGCATGCTGGACACACTCGACCAGGTCGGCGCGCTGGTGCGTATCCTGCCCGAGTGGAAAAGTGTTGAGCCGATTCGGGTCAAGCAGGCGTTGGCGACTGCGGCTCAACAAAATCTTCCGCTTGCAGCGCGCTTTGCCCTGTTTTTTGTCGGTGCTCCCGAGGAAGCGGTGGCGGCGGCTGGTGTTCGGTTGCGAGCGCCAGCCGAATGTGTTGAGCTTGCTCTTATCCTGCAGCGTCATGGCCATGCGATGATGGCTGCGATGCGCGCCGATGCCGAGGCATTGGTCGCGTTGCTGCAACATCTTGATCCCTATCGACGTCCGGAGCGGTTTGCATTAATGCTGGATTCTTTGCTCGCCATGGATGCCGCTGCGTTGCCTGCGGTGGCTCGCCTGCGATTGGCGTTCCAGGCGGTGGGGAGTGTGTCGACCGGGCAGATCGCCAAGAGCCATCCAGGCGGCGAGGCGCAGGCAATTCGCGCCGCGCGTGTTGCGGCGGTCCGCGCGGCGTTGAGCGCATGAGGACCGCATCGATCGGCGCGGAACTGCGATTGCTCGGGCGTGGCCTTGGCTGCAATCTGCTGGCGGGGTTTAGGTTGGCGCTCTTTATGCGCGTGTCGCCCGCACAATTTCGGGTGTCGGCGGCCCATTTGCTCGTCCTGCTCGCATTCAACCTGCTCGTATGGTTTTGCGCCGATGTGTTCACGGTTGGCCTGTCCGGAGAACTGCGTCCGGAATCGCTTACGACGCTGTTCGCGCAGATCGGGGTGATGCTGCTGGTGAGTACGCTCATTGCCGGCCTCGCTGGGCGCGGCGAATTGGCGCTGCTGCTACCGATCATGTGTAACGCCTGGGATGTTTTCTTTGAAGCGATTTTCCTCGCTGAAGCAGCGCTCGGATTGACCGCGAATCAGCTTATTGCACCGGAGGTTGCGAACGGGCTTGCGCTCGTCCTGTTGCTCTGGCCGTTGTTGGTTGTGCTGCGTGCAGTCGTGATTGCGATGCCGGTGCGACGCTGGCAAACAGCGCCGGCGCTGGTGTTGTCGGTCGGATTGTTTTGGACGCTCACAACGCTCCTGCCGCGTGCCGATCTATGGCAGGTGCCGGGCCGCGGCTTGCAGGGCATCGCATCGGGCATTGAGCAGGAAGCGCTGTTTCATCGGCAGCCCTTGTTGCTGGAACAAGCCCTCGAACGATTGTCCGGCACGCCGTCGAATTCGCCGGAGTTGTTCTTCCTTGGTGTGTCGCCCTACGCATCGCAGGATGTGTTTCTGCGTGAGATGCGTTCGGTTGCGCGAATTCTCGAACGGCGTTTTTCGATTGCGGACCGGTCTGTGGTGCTGATCAACAATCGCACCACGCTTGGCACTTTCCCGATTGCAACCGCGACGAATCTGCGCGCGGCACTGGCTCGCTTCGGCGAACGGATGAATATTGAAAATGATGTGCTGCTGCTTTTTCTCACCACGCATGGCGAGCCGTCGCATGAACTGGTGTTTGATTTGCCGCCCTTGGTGCTCGATCCGGTGCGCCCCACCGATCTTGCCGAGATGCTGGACGAAAGTGGCATTCGCTGGCGCGTGATCGTCATTTCCGCTTGTTATTCGGGTGGCTTCGTCGAGGCGCTGAAGAGCCCCTACACGATCGTCATCACGGCGTCCGATGCGACTTCAACATCGTTCGGTTGTGCGCATGAGAATGAATGGACCCATTTTGGTGAGGCGTATTTCAACGAGGGCATCGTGCAGAACCCCTCTTTTGTCGAGGCATTCGAAATCGCGCGCAATGCGATCGCACAGCGTGAGAAGGCAGAGCGGCTGGAGCCTTCGAACCCGCAGCTGTTTGTGGGTGAGGCGATTCGTGAACGGCTCGACGTTCTCACGCGCCGCTGGGCGGACGTCAAATAAATCGCGCGAGCAGCGCGAGCAGGGCCGAAAGCAAGATCGTCGTGGTGAACGGCAGATAGACGTCGCGGCCGCGAATGCGAAACACCACATCGCCTGGCAGCTTGCCAAGGCCAAAGCGTGCGAGCAGCGGCATCAAACCGGTTAACAGGATCAACGCAACGAGCGTCGTGATAAGCCATTTGAACATGGCCGCATTATGACTCCCGCGGCCTGATGCCGTGGGCGTTTGTCGTACACTTCGATGTAAACGTGCCATCGCCTGAGGAGGATTCATGATCGATCTGTACACATGGGGAACGCCGAACGGTCGCAAGGTATCAGTCATGCTCGAAGAATGTGGCTTGCCGTACACGACGCACAAGGTCGATATCGGCAAAGCGAATGATCAGTTCAAGCCGGAGTTTCTCGCGATCAGTCCGAATGGCAAGATTCCGGCCATCGTTGATTCCGAGGGCCCGGGCGGCAAGCGCTATTCGATGTTCGAATCCGGCGCGATCCTGGTCTATCTTGCGGGCAAGACCGGCAAGTTCATGCCCGACGATCTCGCAGGCAAGTACGACACGTTGCAATGGCTCATGTTTCAGATGGCATCGGTCGGACCCATGTTTGGACAGGTTCATCATTTTCTGCGCGCGGCGCCAGAGCCGGTGCCCTATGGCATCGAACGCTATTCGAAGGAGAAGGACCGCTTGTATGTATGGGGTCATGAACAAGCGGCTTGGTGAATCACGCTACCTTGCCGGCAGCACCTACTCGATCGCCGACATCGCGACCTATCCATGGGTGTCGCGCTTCGACTATCACAAGACCAATCTCGATGATCATCCGCACGTTAAGCGTTGGCACGACGAACTGAGCGCACGGAAGGCGGTGCAGCGGGGCATGGCGGTGCCTTGATTCAGTTCTTCCGCGCGTAGCGCCCAAGAAAAGCGTTGATTTCTTCAATGCGCAATTGGGGTTCGCGGTGGTCGACCTCGCTGCCGGTGACGCGATTCATCCATGCCATATTGCGCTCCATGCGCGCGGTCACGGCCCGCCATTCTGTCGCTGTATAGCGACGTGGATCAGGCAGGACATGGCACTGCTGGCAGGCCAGCCGAAATGATTGGCTGCTGGCGCGTTCGAGTTCGGGATAACGGTCCCGTTCGATCGCTTGCTGCGCATAGCGCCTGAGATAGGCGGTAATCAGCGCCACTTCGTTGGGATCGGGGGTCATGACATCGCCCATCATCGCTTGCATGAGCGCGCCCCGATTGCCCTTGCCATCGATGCGCTTCACCATGCGATCGACCACGCGTGGCCAGCGCGCCGCATCGTGCATCGCCGGGCTGGGCAGGTGATGACATTGGACGCAGTAACGCACCAACAAACGCGCGCCGCGCGATCGTGGATCGGGGAGTTCGGCGGGCGAGAGCGCAGGCGGCAGAATCCGTTCGAGCATCGGGCCCTGTGGAGAGCCGGCCCAGCGCTGCCGAGCGGTTTCCACCGCACGTTCCGCATCGCTTGCAGCGAATACGTGCATTGAAATGCAAAGGCCGACTATCAAGCAAACGACGCGCATGATGAGAGGTCAATACCGGTTGTCGATCCTAGAGCGCAGCGCGGCGATCGCCATTCGCAAAACCGATCAATGGCTGATCGAAACCTTTGCTGAATGCGATGGCCTTGAATAATTCACCCATCTCGGCGGGCGATAGTAATCGCTGCACAGCATTGGCCATTGGCAAATAGCGGGCGGGTTCGTCGGGCGGCGTCCGTGCCAGCAAATCGGTAATGCCGCAGCTGATGAGGAAATTGGCCTGCGATGTGTAGCCGGCAAGTTCGAGGCCTGCTGCACCGGCATGCGTTGCGATCGCTGAAAAATCCACATGCGCGGTGATATCGATCAGGCCGGGCAAAAAAAACGGATCGTCCAGCGCACGGTGGCGATAGTGACAGCGCAGCGTGCCCATCATGCGCTCCGGATGATAAAACTCGCGGGCCGGAAAGCCGTAGTCGATGAACAGGGCCGCCCCGCGCGTCAGCATCGTGCCGATCGCAGCAATGAAGCCGCGTGCTGCCAAGCCGATCTCGGTCGTGTAGGGGGGGCTGAGGTCGAGAGCCCGGCCGATCTGCAGGAGATCGCCGCTCGCGGAACGCCCTGCTAAATTGAAACGCTCGGCATTGTTGTCGAACATGACACCCAGCTCATCGATCCCTTGTGCGGCGATGTGCAACAAATGGACCGGCATCGCATCGAGCACTTCATTGCCGATGACCAGGCCGTTGAACATCGGCGGCAATTGATTGAGCCAGATCACGCGTTCCATGAGTTGCGGTACGCGTGCGCGGAGCAGATCGCGTTCCCGTTCGCGCAGATCGGCCGATACCTCGAGGATGTAGTAGTGCTCGGGCAGGCAGTGTTCGCGTTCGAGTTCTTCGAGGATGGCGGCGGCGAGGGCGCCTGTGCCGGCGCCGATTTCGAGAATGTCAGGGCACCCCGCCTTGATCAATTGCATCGCCTGACGCGCAATCGCGTCCCCAAACAGCGGCGTCAGCTCGGGGGCGGTGATGAAATCACCCTTCTCGCCCAGTTTGCGCGCACCCGCGCTGTAGTACCCAAGCCCGGGTGCATAGAGCGCGAGCGACATATAGTCGGCAAAGCTGATCCATCCACCGGCTGTTGCGATCTGATCGCGGATATGCGCCTCGACCCGGCGGCTGTGCGCCAAGGCGTCGGGCGACGGATCAGGAATCGGCGGGCTGGCGGACATCGCAAGAGGTGTCTGAAGTGGCAACGGGGATGGTGGACCAATCCAGTAGAATCCACAACCCGCCTCGTCTGAAGCCCGCCTACCCATGTCCACCGCTCCACTTACCGGCAAGGCCGCACTGATTACCGGCGGCGCCAAGCGCGTCGGGGCAGCTGTTGCCAGGCGATTGCATGGGGCCGGGGCGAATCTGGTCGTGCATTACAAGACTTCGCACCGCGAAGCCCATGCGCTACAGGACGAATTGAATGGGATTCGCGATAAGTCGGTGAGTCTGGTGCAGGCCGATCTCCTCGATATCGCCGGGTTGAGTGAACTCGTCAAGACCACCGTCTCGGTGTGTGGTCGGCTCGATATTTTGATTAACAACGCGTCCACGTTCCATGCGAGTCCGATCGGCGAGATTACCGAGCAGCACTGGGAAGACCTGGTCGGCTCCAATTTGAAAGCACCGCTGTTTCTAGCGCAGGCGGCCGCGCCGCATTTGCGACGAAGCTCAGGCAGCATCGTCAACATCACCGATATTCACGCCGACCGCCCGCTCAAGAGCTATGTGGTCTATAGCGTCGCGAAGGCCGGGCTCGTTGGGCTCACCAAATCGCTCGCGCGCGAACTTGGTCCTGAGGTGCGCGTGAATGGCGTAGCGCCCGGTCCGATTCTCTGGCCCGATGATGGATCGTTCGATGCGGTGACACGTCAACGGGTCATTTCCCATACTCTGCTGAAACGCGTTGGCGATCCCGACGATATCGCCCGGGCCGTCTATTTTCTCGTCGCCGATGCCTCTTATGTGACCGGTCAAATCATCGCGATCGACGGCGGTCGGAGCGTCAACCTGTGATGGCGATCTGGTTGTCACGGCTAATTGGCGTTGCCGCGTTGTGTGCATTGACTGTCGCGGGACATGCCCAGCAGGCACCCGAAGCGGCCCGTGAAAGACTTGGCGAACGGCCGATTATCGGCTTTGTCGAAGACGTGCCCACGACCGCGGAAGTTGCCGGAGTCGGTCAACCCGTCACGCTGGAGCCCCATGTGCGGGTCGTATTCGTCAGTACCGCAGAAGGTTGGAAACCCGCTTGTACCTATGGCGAAGGCGAACCCGAGCGCCCGGAGTGTCTCGATCTCGATTTGATTCGTCCGGTGACCTGGACCGTCGTGCATCAAGGCAAGCGGCTTGGTGAAGTGGAAACCAACGGCTGGTACGACGCACGCTATTACCGGACACTTGGAGTCCTGAAGCGCATTTCCAAGTCTGCGCCGCGTATCGGTAAACCGGACAAAGCGTTTGCGTCGTGGCTCGCGCCTGCCGCGCATCGCCCGGTGCTCGCGTATCGCAACGTAAATCTCCCCAGCCCGACGGGTTTGGTCAATACGGGTTGGGTCAATACCAAGCCCGCAGTGACCGACATGGCGATGATTCACGCCATGTTTTTGCTTGCGTTCAAGGCGATGCCTCACTGCGGCGCGCCACCTGGTGCAACCCAAGCCATCGAAGCGAAGCACCTGTTCGTTTCGCATTCGACGCGCAATAAAGCGGGCGATCGTCTTCTAGGCGTACGGCTTGACCCCAAGTTCGCGAAGGGCTGCGAGGGGCCGCTTGGCTTGGAATGGTCCGATCTGTGGTTTTACGCCGCGGCTGATAAAGCACCGGTCATGTTGCCGGTCGAAATCGAAAATGACATGGCCCCTTTTCGCATGTCGCTGGTCGAAATGAGCGACCTCGACGGCGATGGCAAACCCGAAGCGCTGTTTTGGTTTTCGTCGCATAGCGTCGAGGGCTATCTCTTGGTCCATGATCAATTCGAGCGGCAGGTTCGCTTCATCTGGAAATATCAATGAACGCCCCCGATTTTCTTAAAGCAGAAAAGGCCGCGCGCGAGGCCAACAAGCTCGATCGCAGGCTCTGCCGGGCGGTGGGTCAGGCGATATCTGACTTCGACATGATTCGCGCGGGCGATCGCGTGATGGTGTGCTTATCAGGCGGCAAAGACAGCTACGGCATGCTCGATATCCTGCAAAAGCTGCGGGTGCGGGCGCCGATCGATTTCGAAATTATCGCGGTCAATCTGGATCAAGGGCATCCGGGATTTCCAGAGCACATCCTGCCCCATTTCCTCACCAAGCAAGGCGTGCCGTTTCGCATCGAAAAGCAGGACACCTATTCCATCGTGAAGCGGGTGGTCCCGGAAGGCAAGACGATGTGCTCGCTTTGCTCGCGCTTGCGGCGCGGCGTGTTGTACCGGGTGGCCGGCGAGCTAGGTGCGACGCGCATCGCGCTTGGCCATCATCGCGACGACATCATGGAAACGTTTTTCCTCAATCTGTTTTTCGGCGGCAAGCTGAAAGCGATGCCGCCCAAGCTGGTGTCCGATGACGGTCGCCATGTGGTGATTAGACCGCTCGCCTATGTGAAGGAAGCTGATCTCGAACAATACGCAATCGAACGCGCGTTCCCGATCATTCCATGTGATCTCTGTGGCTCGCAAGATATGCTGCAAAGGAAGCAGGTGAAGGCGATGCTGCGCGATTGGGAGAAGCGTTTTCCCGGTCGTGTCGAGTCGATCTTTAGGAGCATGCAGAACGTGCGCGGTTCGCATCTGCTCGATCGCTCGCTCTTCGATTTCGTCAATCTCGCCCCCACCGGCGTGCCCGATCCAGAGGGTGACAAGGCGTTTGATGGCGATCCTTGCGAAACGCCCGCCACGACCGGCTTCCCGATTCCGGTGACCAGTCGGTAGTCGGTCCAGCCGGCGTCGGGTGTAAAGGGCGGCGTTCCCCAACGCTGCGCGGCGGCCGGCAATCGCCCGCCCGAGCGCGAAATTCACGGATTGGAACAATTGGTTTGCCAGATCCATGTTGTCAAAGTAAACTTGACATGATAGTCTCGCCGCACACTTGAAGGATGCCATGCCCAACGTTCCCGATCGTCTTATCGCGCTGTTCGGTTCCCAGGCCGAAGTCGCTCGCCGCCTGCGGATCGACCGGGCCGTGATCAGCCATTGGGTGAAATGCGGTTATGTGCCTGCGCGTTGGTCGATGGAAGTCCAGTCGGTAACCGGCGGACAGATCGGCGCGGATGAGGTGCTGCGGGAAGCCACGCTCGCCAAACCGATTCGGTTGAAATCACGCTCCGACGATGACTCAGTTTCTGCTAACCAGGAAGGACACCACATGAATCAATTTGCCCCCGCCAAGCGCATCACTTCATTTCATCCGCCGCAACGCACATTGATGGGGCCCGGGCCCACCGAGATTCATCCGCGCGTGCTCACCACGATGAGTCAGCCCGCGATCGGCTATCTCGATCCGGTGTTCGTCGAGATGATGGAAGAACTCAAGTCGCTGCTGCGTTACGCCTATCAGACTAAGAATCCGCTGACCTTCCCGGTGTCGGGCCCAGGCTCGGTGGGGATGGAATACTGCTTCGTCAATCTGGTCGTGCCAGGCGACAAGGTGATCGTCGCCCGCAACGGCGTATTTGGCGGCCGGATGATCGAGAACGTCGAGCGCGCGGGCGGCAAGGCGATCGTCGTCGAGAGCGAATGGGGCGAGCCGGTTGATCCGAATAAGGTCGAAGAAGCCTTCAAGGCCAATCGCGATGCACGGCTGTTTTCATTCGTGCATGCGGAAACCTCGACCGGCGTGCAATCGGATGCGAAGACGCTCGTCGCCCTGGCGCATCAGTACGAATCGCTCGCGATTGTCGATGCGGTCACGTCCCTCGGCGGCTCGCCGCTCAAGGTCGACGAGTGGAATATCGACGCGGTCTACTCCGCCAGCCAGAAATGCCTGTCATGCACGCCCGGCCTGTCGCCCGTGTCGTTTTCCGAGCGCGTGGTCGATTATGTGAAAGCCCGCAAGGACAAGATCAAGAGCTGGTTCATGGATATGAATCTGTTGCTTGGCTACTGGGGTGCCACGACCCGCACTTACCATCACACCGCGCCGACCAATTCGCTGTTTGGATTGCATGAGGCGTTGCTCCTCATTCGCGAAGAAGGGCTCGAGAACTCCTGGGCCAGGCATGCCCGCCACCACTTGGCGCTCAAGGCCGGTCTGGAGGCGATGGGTCTGCAATTCTTGGTGAAAGAAGCCTATCGGCTCCCGCAAATGAATGCGGTGCGGATTCCCGAGTCGATCCAATCGAAAGATGCCGATATTCGCAAACGGCTCCTCAACGATTTCAATCTCGAAATCGGTGCAGGGCTCGGACCTTTGGCTGGCAAGATCTGGCGGATCGGTACGATGGGCTACAGCTCACGACCGGAGAACGTAATGCTGTGCCTCTCGGCGCTTGGTTCGGTGCTGGATGACATCGGCTACAAGATTCATGTCGGTGACGCGGAAGCCGCTGCGCACCAGGCCTATGCCTCACTCCACGCCAAAGCCGCGCAAGCCAAGCAGCAGAAGAAGGCTGCGTAACACCGTCGCCGCGGTTCATCAGAAGGGCCACATCGGATTCGGGCGTGGCCCTTTTGCTTTACATCTTCAGCACCACCCGACCAACGATCTTGCCGTCCTTCAGCTCTTGCAACGAGCGCTCGACTTGATCGAGATTGCGCGTCTCAATCGGGATCGATTTCAATTTGCCGGCGCGGGCAAGTGCGACGACTTCCTTCAGTTCGGCAACGGTGCCCACATACGAGCCCTGAATCGCGATACAGCGCTGGGCGATTGGCACGAGGCTCACCGGTATCTCGCCACCGAATAGTCCGCAGACGACGTACTTACCGCCTTTGCGTAGCGATGCCACACCAAGCGTTGCCGTCTCGGTGGCGCCGACGAGATCAATCACGGCTTGGGTGCCGCCCCCCGACATCTTCTGGAGTTTGGCAAGCGCTTCCTTGTCGCGCGAATCGAGCACCGCGCTGGCGCCGGCCGCTCTTGCGGCATCGAGTTTCGCCGCATCGATGTCGACTGCCACCACGTTGCGATGTCCAAGCGCCTTGAGGATCGCAATACATTGCAGGCCGAGGCCACCCGCGCCCATCACGACCACCCAATCGTCCGCCTCAAATGGCCCCGCTCGCCGGATCGCGCCGAAGGTCGTTAGACCCGAGCAGGCGAGGGTCGCAGCAAATGCCGGTTCCACCCCCGCCGCATCGACCAGGTAGCGTGGATGCGGAACGATCAGGTAATCCGCATAGCCGCCTGGGCGTCCCACGCCCATGAAGCGCGGCGCCATGCAAAGATTGTCATTACCGCTGTTGCACTTTGCGCAGTTGCCGCAGCCGGTCCAGGGACAGACGAGTCGATCTTGCCCGATCGGCACAGCACCCGCGTCCGGCCCGGCCGCCATCACCGTGCCCAATGGTTCATGGCCCATTGTGATCGGCGGCTTCATACCGCGTTCGGTCATGTAAAACCGCTTGCCGCCACCCAATTCAAAGTAGCCGTCCCGGATGTGCACATCGCTATGGCAAACGCCTGAATACTTGAGCTTGATCAGCACTTCGGTGCCGGTGGGCTTCGGCGTCTCGCGCATTACGCGTTGTAAAGGCTTGCCCCAATCAACGACTTCGTAGCTCTCCATCTTGGCGTCTCCTTGTGAGTCTTCCGCGTTTCCACCGTCGATTCTAATCGCGATGGCAGCAAGCGCGGCATTTGCACTCTGCCCACCGCCCGATCCGGCCGATGAGCCTGGATGCATGCCCGGTTGAGCAACTCAAGCGGTCCTGCGAAGTGTGACAACCAGGCGATCGACGTTCTGTCGGATTCGCTCCATCGTTCAGGAGAATGGCATGAAACCGCGTGGCGAACGCATTGCCTGCATGATCGAAACCGTCGATGGCGCTCGCGGCGTCTATTCGGTGTTCGCCGGATCAGAACCGCAATCGATTGATCGCATCGATCCGGTGGAATGGGGTGCGACGAAACCATCGGGGCGCGTGAAGCTCGCAATGTTCAGTGTCATCGCCGAAATGGGTATGACCGGGCAGATTGTCCGCATCACCGGGCTGGAATGGATGGCGCTGATGCGAGCGAATCAAATGCAACACTTCTACGCGACCATCCTATGGGGTGGCGGGCCGCTGAAGGTCGTTCAAGACGCGCTCGAAGTGGGAAAGGCGGGCGTTCCCGCATAGCCGTTGCGGCAACTCATTTGGAAAACAATCCTGAGACCTTTACGAAAAGCTCCGACTAGTTCACAACGCACTCGGTGAAATTTCGTCGCACCTGTGCTTTCTTTAGCACGCTAGCGCAAAATGCGCGCATTAGAGCTTTACAGATGTTCCCTCCCAGCATGACGCACGACGAAGCACGCACAATTTCGTGGCGCTCGATCGCATCCATCACCCTCGTGGTGCTTGGCGTCGTCATCGTGGTCGCGTTCGGATGGCAGGCCATTCGTGCCGAAGACGACACACGTACGCGCCTTGCCAATGCGCAAGCTCTCACGCGCCATGTCCTCGAGTTACGTTATCTGGCCGCTGATCTTGATGCTGCGCAAATCGTCTATGCGATTGAACTTTCGCGGAGCGGTCAAGCAGACCTAAAAGAAGGTCATCCGGTAAAGCTGGCGTTTTCGGGTGCCCTGACTGCATATCGTTCAAGGCTCGCCGCGATCGATGTGGCGCGCCTCACCATCGATGAGCAACGTCATCATCAGGCCGTGCAACGCGCATTCGAGCTGTTTGCCAAATCGCAAGAACGAATGCTCGCCAGAAATCGGCAAAGTGCTGCCCAGGCTGGCGGCGCATCGCAAGACGGCAATGTCAAGCCGTCCTTCAAGCCTTCCGTGGAATTGGTGGCAGAGTTGGTGGAGCGCGTGAGTTCGCGCGCGGACCGGGCCGCCGTATTGGCCGCGCATGCGAGTGACTACGCCGGGATATGGAAAGTTGTGGTCGGGGCAACGATCGCATTGCTTGGCGCGCTCTTTGGTGTGATCAACGCGCGGACCATCATGCAACGCGTCGGTCAAATCGGCAGCTTCGATCCGTTTTCGGGCATCGATCAACTGACTTCGGTGGCCAATCGCCGTCGCTTTGACGAAGAGTGTCCACGCGCCTTGGAGCGCGCTCGTCGAACAGAGCGTGAAGTCTCGGTAGCCAAGCTCGATCTGGACAATTTCGATGTGATCAGCGGGACCAATGGCCATCTGGCGGGCAATCGCTTGCTGGCGGCGACTGCGGCGTCGATATCTTCGCGTTTGCGGGAAGGGGACATGATTGCGCATTATGGTCCGGAGGAATTCGCCATCATCCTGCATGGATGCAGTGCCGATGCCGCGCGCGAAATTATCGATCGGGTTCGGGAGCTGGTTCCTGAAGGCCTCACGTTTTCCGCTGGCGTTATGGCTTCCGACGGCCATGAAGACGCGGCCATGACGCTCGCGCGCGCGGACCAAGCCCTTGATGCCGCGACGCATGCAGGACGCAATCGCACCGTCATCATGCGTCGTGATGCAACCGTCGAGCTGCAGCGCGACACCGACTTGCCGTTTGTGGTGGTGCGACGGGGCTAGCACCCCGGCCGCGGTGACGCCATAGCTATGTCATCGCACCACCATCCGAGTCACTCCGCGCATGACGCTCACCACGATCACGCTCACCACGATCACGGCCACCACCACGCGCACGGCCCTGGGCCCGGGCATCGCGCGTTTGCCTGGAGCATCACGCTCAATCTTTGTCTCGTAACCGGTCAATTCATATTCGGTGTGATGGCCGGTTCCCTTGCGCTGATTGCCGATGCGGGCCATAACCTAGCCGATGTCCTCGGACTTTTTATTGCTTGGTTTGCGGCGGCCGCAGCGCGGCGGGTGCCCACCCCCCGATTGAGTTATGGATTGCGTGCAACATCGATTTGGGCGGCGCTCATCAACGCCGGACTTATCCTCGTCGCTTGCGGCGCGATTGCCTGGGAAGCCATGCATCGATTTTCCGTGCCGCGCGAAGTCGCCGGTCATATCGTGATCTGGGTGGCCCTGGCGGGCGTCGTCATCAACGGGCTATCGGCGGTGCTGTTTCATCGCTCGGCCGCCCACGACTTGAATGCAAAGGGCGCATATCTGCATTTGATCGGGGATGCGGCCGTCTCACTCGGTGTGGTCGTGGCAGGGATTGCCATCGTGCTCACCGGATGGTCCTGGATCGATCCCGCGATGAGCCTACTGGTGGTGACCTTCATCGTGTTTGCGACTTGGCGGATGTTTCGTGAATCGCTCAATCTCGCCTTGGGCGGCGTGCCGCTTGGCATTGACCCGGGCGAGGTCCGTGCGTTTCTTCGGTCGCATACTGGGGTCACCGCGCTACATGATTTGCATGTGTGGGCCATGAGCACCACCGAAGTTGCCTTGACGGCGCATCTGGTTATGCCGACCGGACATCCGGGGGACGAATTTCTCCGGCAACTTTGTGAATCCCTTGAAGCGCGGTTCGGTATTCATCATGCGACGATTCAGATCGAACAAGGCAGCATCGAATGCCGTCTCGCACCTGATCATGTAGTCTGAGGGCAGGAGATCAAAGGGGACCGTAATGCCAACCAGTGAACCGGAGCAACTCGCCGCACAAATCGCCGGGTTGATCGAACACCGCTTCGGTGAATCCTGTGCGGTCGATGCCAAGCTTCAGGGCCTCGACGGCTTGTTTCGCATCGCCGATCATCGCGTCAAGCGCCACTACACCGATCAACCGGTCACGCATGAGTTGATCCGCATGCTTTGTGCGCTCGCGCTGTCCTCGCCGTCAAAGAGCGATCTGCAACAGCGCGACATCGTGGTGCTGCACGATGCCAGCCAGCGCGCGCGGATCGCGAATTTCTTTCCAGGCGATCCGTGGATGGCCAAGGCGCCGGTCTTTCTCGTCTTCTGCGGCAATAACCGTCGGCAACGGCAATTGCACGCCTGGCGTGGTATTCCCTTTGCTAATGATCATCTCGATCCGTTCTTCAATGCCGCGGTTGATGCCGCGATTGCGCTCGGCACGTTTATCGCTGCCGCGGAAACCGTGGGGCTCGGCTGCTGCCCGATCAGTGTGATTCGCAATCATGCTGAAGCAGTGAGCGAAATCATCGGACTGCCCGATCATGTGTTTCCGGTCGCCGGCATGACGGTCGGTTGGCCCGCCCACCACCGCGAGATCAGTCTTCGCCTGCCGATCAAGACCACCGTTCACATCGATCGCTTCGATGACAGCGCGGTACGCGAGCAAGTTGAGGCCTATGACCAGCGCCGGCATGCGGTGCAACCAATTCGGCAGCAACGCGATGTCGCGGTGCATGGCGAAGCGAAGGAATATGGCTGGTCCGAAGACAAGGCGCGTCAGTACGCCAAGCCCGACCGGGACGATTTCGGCGCCTATGTGCGAAGACGCGGGTTCAAGCTCTTCTAAGCGTCCTTAAAATTCGGGGCGCGCTTTTCCTGCATGGCGGCGATGCCCTCTCTTAGGTCTGCTGACTGTTGACTGGCGACGTACGCTCGATCGATCGCGTCTGCATCCATCTTTCCACGCGCGATCGCGTTCAAGTGGTGCTTCATGCTGCGTACCACTGCGGGTGCCCCGGCGCTAAGCGATCCGACCATCGCCGTCACCCGGGCCTCGAACTCGTTCGGGGCGACGAGCGCGTCATAAAACCCATAGGTGTTCATCTCCTCGCAGGGGACGGGGTCGCCCAGCAGGAACAGACGCTTGGCGGCCGAGAGCCCAAGGCGCTCGACATAGCGGCGCATCGCGCCTGAGTAGTAGTGCAAGCCGATCCGCATCGCGGGCATCACGAAGCGTGAGCCGGTGACGCCGACTCGGAAGTCGCAGGCGAGCGCAAGATCGGTCGCCCCGCCATAGACGCTGCCATTCATCGCTGCGATGGTCGGAATCGGGAACGCCTCGATGGTGTCGATCAGCGCATCCCACTTGATCGAATGATCGCCCGCGTCAAGCTCGATGAGTGCCTGCAGTGTGTAGCCGGAACTGAATGTCTTCGCGCCGGTCCCAGTGAACACTAGCGCGCGGATGCCGGGCGTTTGCTCAACCGCGGCAAGGTGATCGCGCAGCACCGGAAGATCCACCGGATCAATGCGGTTGTGCTCGCGCGGTCGATTGAAGCGGATCGTGGCGCACACCCCTTCAATCGTTAGGATGGGCGAAGAAGAACCAATAGCGTCTGACATGAGAAGAGGCTCACACCTTGAGAAGAGTTCGGGCCGATTATCAGCCATCCGATTCCTGAGCGGTGCTTTCTCAGGTAAAAGAAAAGGGTGTAACGGGCCCTGCGGGGCGCGTTACACCTTTCACCTCGCGTACCTCGATCCGATGAAAGGTGCCGATGTCCGATCCCGTTGAGACGCTACTCGTCACACCGCTGAACGCGTTGCATCGCGCGCTTGGCGCAAGGCTCGTGCCTTTCGCCGGCTATGCGATGCCGGTGCAGTTTCCTGCCGGTATCCTCGCCGAGCACCTCCATACACGCACCAAGGCCAGCCTGTTCGATGTCTCGCATATGGGCCAGATTCGTTTGTCCGGGCCGGATGCCGCAGCGAGCCTGGAATCACTCGTGCCGGCCGATATCATCGGGTTGCCTGCCGGTCGGCAGCGCTATACCTATTTCACCAATGACGCCGGTGGCATCGAGGACGATCTGATGGTTGCCAACACCGGCGATGCACTCATGCTGGTGGTCAACGCCTCACGCAAAGCCAACGATCTTGCCTGGCTGCGGTCGCGAATCGGCAACCGCTGTCAGATTGAACCAATGGCTGATCGCGCCTTGCTTGCCTTGCAGGGCCCGGCGTCTGCGCGCGTGCTGGCGCGCCTTGTTCCGTCGGTCGCGGCGATGCGCTTCATGCAAGTCGCGCCGGCGACCGTCGATGGCATCGAGCTTTCACTGTCACGTTCTGGCTACACCGGCGAGGATGGCTTTGAGATCAGCGTGCGAGCGATGCGGAGCGCTTGGCCAAACGATTGCTCGCCGATGACGATGTTGCGCCCGCCGGCTTGGGCGCGTGGGATTCGTTGCGCCTGGAAGCGGGCCTGTGTCTGTATGGCCACGATATCGGCGCGACCATCTCACCGGTCGAAGCCGCGCTTGAATGGGCGATTCAAAAAGTGCGCCGGAACGGCGGTGCACGCGTCGGTGGGTTCCCCGGTGCGGCAATCATCTTGCAGCAGATCGAGCAAGGAACCGCGCGTCGTCGAGTCGGACTGATCCCCGATGGCCGCGCGCCGATCCGCGAGGGCGAGGCCTTGTTCGATAGCGAACAACGCCACGTCGGCCGGGTCACCAGCGGCGGATTCGGCGCATCGGTGAATGGCCCGATCGCGATGGCCCTCGTCGAAACCAAATATGCCGCGCCCGGACTTACTTTGACGGCGGTCGTTCGTGACCGACCACGCCCATGCCGCGTTGTCGCGTTGCCGTTTGTGCCACATCAATACTGTCGGTAACACCGGCCTTTAAATTTGGAGTCAAACAATGAGCACACGCTACACCGCCGATCACGAATGGATCCGGATTGAGTCAGGCGACGTTGCCGCCGTCGGGATCACCGCATTCGCGCAAGAGCAGCTTGGCGATATCGTTTTCGTGGAGTTGCCCGCGATCGGTCGCAAAGTGAAGAAGGGCGAAGACGTAGCGGTGATCGAATCGGTCAAGACCGCCGCGGATTGCAAGGCACCAGCGTCTGGCACGGTTGTCGAAGTCAACAAGGCACTCGAAGATGAGCCCGGCAAGGTCAATCAAGAACCTTTGAGCGGCGGCTGGTTTTTCAAGCTCAAGCTCGACGCACCGGACGAGCTTGGCGCTTTGATGGATGAAGCCGCGTATCAAGCGAGCATCAAGAAGTAGCGGCATGCAGCGGAGATCAGCGATGACGATACTCGAAATGGAACCCATGCACGTCAACGAACTGCAGCCCATAGGCGAACCTGAGACGAAAGGTGAATTCGTCCGGCGCCATATCGGCCCCGATGATGAGGCAATCGACGCGATGCTGCGATCGCTCAATGTGTCAACGCTCGATGCGTTGATCGAGCAGGTGGTGCCGCGATCTATTCGTCGAGCACGGCCAATGCGACTGCCGGCGGCCAAGTCGGAAGCCGCCGTACTCGCGGTGTTGCGGGACATCGCAAGTGAGAATCGCGTATTGCGCTCGTTCATCGGCATGGGCTACTCGAACTGCCATGTGCCGACCGTGATCCAGCGCAATGTGCTCAGAATCCCGCCTGGTACACCGCCTACACGCCCTACCAACCCGAGATCTCGCAAGGCCGTCTGGAAGCGCTGCTCAATTTTCAGACGATGGTGAGCGATCTCACCGGCATGGATATCGCCAACGCATCGATGCTCGACGAAGCCACCGCGGCCGCCGAGGCGATGGCGCTCGCAAAGCGTGTTGCGTCGTCAGCGAGCAATCGATTCTTCGTTGCCAGTGATTGCCATCCGCAAACGATCGCGGTGGTGCGCACGCGCGCCCAAGCGGTTGGCATAGAACTCGTTATCGGTGATCCGTTGCAAGGCTTCGAACAAGCCGAAGTGTTTGGCGTGCTATTGCAATATCCGAGTTCCACCGGCTCGATCCACGACTATCGCGCCCTCGCGGAACGTGCGCGCACCCAAAACATCATCGTCGCGGTTGCAGCGGATCTGCTCGCCCTTTGCGTGCTCACGCCACCGGGCGAATGGGGCGCGGACATCGTGATCGGCTCATCGCAACGGTTTGGCGTGCCCCTTGGCTACGGCGGGCCGCACGCCGGATATCTCGCCACGCGCGATGCATTCAAGCGCCAGATGCCGGGGCGCCTGGTCGGGGTCACGATCGACGCGCACGGCAACACCGCCTATCGCCTTGCTTTACAGACACGCGAGCAACATATCCGGCGCGAAAAGGCCACCAGCAACATCTGCACCGCGCAGGTGCTCCTTGCGGTCATGGCGAGTATGTATGCGGTGTACCACGGACCCGAAGGACTCACTCGTATTGCCAGGCGCACGCATCGATTGGCGGCGATTCTCGCAGCGGGCTTGGAGCGGCTTGGCCTGCGTATATCGACCCCGACATTCTTTGATGCCATCACCGTTGATTGTGGCGCACGGACTGAACGTATTCATGTCCGCGCAATTACCCACGGTTTCAATTTGCGGCATATGAGTGCATCCACCATTGGTGTCGCACTCGATGAAACGGCCGCCCGCGCCGATGTCGAGAGCCTGTGGAAGATATTCGCCGAGCGGGACGACACTGGGCTGCAGTTTTCGACCATCGCAGATGCGGCAACGGATCGAATGCCGCTTGATCTGCAACGCAAGAGCGCTTTCCTCACGCATCCGGTGTTTCATGCGCATCGGTCCGAGACGCAAATGCTGCGTTATCTCAGGCGTCTGGCCGATCGCGACATCGCCCTCGATCGCGCCATGATTCCGCTGGGCTCCTGCACGATGAAGCTGAATGCCACAACCGAAATGATCCCCGTGACCTGGGAAGCGTTCGGCGGCATGCATCCGTTCGCTCCGCGCGATCAGGCGCGTGGCTACAAGCGGATCACGGGAGAGTTGGAGCGGCAGCTCTGCGAGATCACCGGATACGACGCGGTATCGCTGCAACCGAACGCCGGCTCGCAGGGCGAGTTTGCTGGCCTCTTGGCCATTCGCGCATGGCATGCATCGCGCGGCGAAGCGCATCGTGATGTGTGCCTGATTCCGAGTTCCGCCCATGGCACCAATCCCGCATCAGCACAGCTTGCGGGCATGCGGGTTGTTGTCGTGGCTTGCGATGCGGGGGGCAATGTCGATACGGAAGATCTCGCCCGCAAGGCTGCCGAACATGCACAGGACCTCGCTGCGTTGATGATCACCTACCCGTCCACCCATGGCGTGTTCGAGGCGCAGATTCGTGAAATCTGCGAAGTGGTCCATCGTCATGGCGGGCAGGTGTATCTCGATGGCGCGAACCTCAATGCTTTGGTCGGATTGGCGGCGCCCGGTGAATTCGGCGCCGATGTGTCGCACCTCAATCTGCATAAGACGTTTTGCATCCCACATGGTGGTGGCGGGCCAGGGGTCGGTCCGGTCGCCGTTCGCTCGCACCTCGCGCCATTTCTTCCCGACGCAAGCGCCGTGCCGAATGCGAATGCCGCGGTCGGCGCAGTTTCCGGCGCGCCCTTTGGCAGCGCAGGCATTCTGCCGATCAGTTGGACCTATATCGCGATGATGGGGGCCGAAGGGCTCACGTGCGCGACGCAGGTCGCGATCCTCAATGCCAACTACATTGCACGGCGCTTAGCCCCGCACTTTCCCGTTCTCTACACCGGCCCCAACGGCTGGGTCGCGCATGAATGCATCATCGATCTGCGTCCGATCAAGGAGACGAGCGGCATCACCGTCGATGATGTCGCCAAGCGCCTCATGGACTTCGGCTTTCATGCACCGACTATGTCGTTTCCAGTCGCAGGAACGCTGATGATCGAACCGACCGAGTCTGAATCGAAGGAAGAGATCGATCGATTCTGCGACGCGATGATTGCGATCCGGGACGAAATCCGCGCGGTGGAAACTGGTCGCTGGCCGCGTGAGGACAATCCGCTTAAGCATGCACCGCATACCGCGGCGTCGCTACTTGCGGGCGAATGGGCGCATCCGTATTCACGCGAACAAGCGGCTTATCCGCTGCCATGGGTGCGTGCGCAGAAATATTGGCCGCCGGTGGGGCGGGTTGACCATGTCTACGGCGATCGGAATCTGGCGTGCGCATGTCCGCCGGTCGCGGCGTATAATTAAAGGGGGACGCTACCATTTATTAGTCCTGCTCTTTCCTCGGTCGTCCACGTGGACGAAATTGCAGCGCTTGCCCTGTCAGCTGCTCGGAAATAAAGGGGAGAAATAAAGGGGACGCTTCCACTTTGTAAATAAAAGGGACGGTTCCATTTAATGGAGTGATAAAATGGAAGCCGGTATCAGGCCCTACCCTTTGCCATCCGAATCGGTCGTGCACTTGTCTACGAATGGCGGCGTACGCGTGGGTGTGATGTCGCTGAAAATCGGCGCGAATAGCCGCGCAAAGGCCTACTCGATGCGTTCATATGCCGGCAGGGTTAGGAATTCCACATACTCACCAACGGTGATTCTCTCGAAGAGCTGCGCGCCTTCTTCATATTTCCCGGCGCGCCAGGCTTCCTCGCCCAGATAAGCGCGCACCTTCGGCAGTTCTTCGGCGAGCAGTTGGCGGAACAGCTCCACTGTTACCTTGCGGCCATCGTCCAGCACGCCCTTGGTTGAGCGGATCCACTGCCAGATCTGTGAGCGCGAGATCTCGGCGGTCGCGGCGTCCTCCATCAGGTTGAACACCGGCACGCAACCATTGCCGGCGAGCCACGCGCCCAAGTATTGAATGCCCACCGAGATGTTGTTGCGCAAGCCCGCCTCGGTGATCGGCGTCGAGGGCCGGAAGTCGAGCAGATCTTTCGCCGACACATTGACGTCGGGGCGTTGCTTGCCGTATTGGTTGCGCGCCGGCATGTGCTGGTCGAACACCGCCTTCGCGACCGGCACCAGCGCCGGATGCGCGACCCACGTACCGTCGCAACCGTCGGTGACTTCGCGCAGCTTGTCTTGGCGCACTTTGTCGAGAGCTGCTTCATTGGCCGCAGGATCGTTCTTGATCGGGATCTGCGCAGCCATGCCGCCCATTGCCGGTGCATTGCGACGATGACAGGTCTTCACGAGCAAGAGCGCATAGGCGCGCATGAACGGTGTGCAAGCACCACGGGCTCGCGTTGCGCTGGTTCGATCGCAAGCCCGTGCTGGCACGCGACAACGACCGCGAAGTGCAGAGCATGATGCGATCGTTCTTCGAGTCGCCCGGCACGATCTTTCTTAATCGGGCCCTGCAGAACGACTCGGCGCGATTGAAATTCGATTTAGCCTCCCACCTGGCCCACAAGATTTTGCATGGCGGCGACGGGCTCAAGTCGCCGCATGCCACTGGTGGTCAAATGGGCGGGAGCCCCGCGGGCGTGCAGGTTGCAGCGAGCATGAGCCCGCAGGATGTCTTACATGCATGGCGGGATTTCGAATGCAGTTTCTTTGCCGGCGCGCTGCTTGCGCCCAAGGCGCCGTTTCGCCGTTTTCTCGCGCGCGAGTCGTACCGTGTGGAAGCAGGCGAGAAGATCGAGCTCACCCCTGCGGTGGTGATGCGCCGCATGACGAAGGTCTCACCCTATCCATACTGGCATTTCTTCGATGCCTATCCGCCCGGATATCTACGCGCGGTCTATCGCGGCAACGGCATTCCGCTGCCCTGGGGAAACATGGCGCAGGTGTCCGACCCATGCCCCAATTGGGCGGTGTTCCGCATGCTCGGGGCGAGCCGCGGCGCGGACCGTGGTTCCCAGATTTCGGTGCTGCTCGATGGCGATCAAGCGCACCTCTATTGTTGTCACTCACGCCGCACCACTGACATGGCCGGCAATTCGCATGTGCTGTCAGTGGGCGTGGATCTCTCCCCGGCGCTGGATTCACACGGGGCGGAGGCGAAGAGCGTGGTGAAAAGCATCGCGGAGGCCTGCTTGCAGCATCACGGCGAAGCGAAAATTCCCAAGGCTGCAGAGGAGGCGATCCGGGCGGTGGCGAAGGTTCTCAACGTCGCGTGGGTCGAAGAAGCACTGACCAAGCCCGCCCGCATCATCTGCCCGCGCAGCATGCATTGCCCAAGGACAGAGCACTGTGATGGCACAGAGATGTCGCGGGCGCGCGAGATCACCGATGTGCGCGAAGAGATCGTCGGACGTTCGCGGCGGGGGCGTCAGGCGTAGCAAGAGTTTTCGCGTCAGGTTGCCCAGACTTTCAATGAGCAATGCGATGCCGCATGGACAAAGTCATTGTCAGTCGTCAGCAGCGTCAGGTCATGGCGGATGCAGAGCTGCGCCAGCAAAGCATCGATAGTCCCGATCTGCACGCCTGCGCGGCGGCACAAGTTGCGCAACTGCGCGGCGTCGATATGATCTTGCCAGTCCGGGCTGAGGAGCGGCAATGCGGCAAATCGTTCGACAATGGCCTTGCGCGAGCGTGGGCCGGCAAAACCCTGCAGTAACTCCTGCAGAACGAGCCCGGTCGTGACGACGATTTCCTCACCGACCAGCGCTGTACGCAGAGCCTGGACTTGAGGCGAATTGGACAGCGGGGAAAAAGGGGACGTGGAAAAAGGGTGGGAAAAAGGGGACGTTACCCTTAATCCTGCTCCTTCCTCGGTCGTCCCCGGGGACGGAATTGCAGCGCTTGGCCCGTCAGCTTCTCCAATTTGCCGATAAATCGCGCTGAGCCGCAGGGCAGACCTCTATCAACATTTCGCCGCAGCACTTCGAGTTCCTGTGGTTCATCGCCCTCGGCCAGCCAGTTCGACCAGTTGCCGATCCCGTCGAATTGCCTGCGCCAGGAGGCGACGTTGGTCAGAACCGAATCAGCGCGCAATCCACAGTGCGCAGCGGCGCTGGACCAGTGATAGTTCTCGGCCTTGCGGACAATTTTCGCTCGGACCGGATTGCGTTCGACGTAGCGAATGGCGGCCCACAGATATTCCTCGTCGAGTGCCGACGAGAAGAATCGCCCTTGCCACAGATGGCCCTTCCAGCCGTGGCTGCGATTGACGCGCTGCGCATAACGCATGTGCAGCGGCTTGAGTACTTGGTGCAAGCCGTCTTCAGTTCCTGGCACTGCGACGAGATGGATATGATTGTCCATCAGACAGTACGCGAGCACCTCGACCTCGTGTTGCTCGGCGTAGGCCTTTAGCCAGCCAAGATAAGCTTCGCGGTCTTCATCGGTGAAAAACACAGGCTCGCGACGATTCCCCCGTTGCGTGATGTGGTGGGGTACAAGGGCACAGACGGCGCGGGCGAGTCTTGGCATAGCGGAGACGCCACCATGAAAGGTGAAAGCTGTGTAACTTAAAGGGTAACGTCCCCTTTAACCCCGAAATAAATGCGGCCAATCCACTTCAGCCTCCTCGTCGGCCGATAAAGCGCGCGCGGTGTGACGAAAGCGCAGGCCGTGGCCGGGAACGGTCAGCACCGCCTCGCGACCCAGCCGCTGGCGCAGCGATGCGGCCGGCACGTTCAAGTTGTTGTCGCATGCGACCGCAATCGACCACGGGTAGTTCTCCGCGCGATTGACGCGCAGGGCATATCGCGAATGCGTGGCGCGAAGTAGCCTCTCTTCGCATGCGATGCCCCTTGCAACCGTTTCGCTAGTCGAGCCCCTTTGCCTTCGCAAACGCGCGCAGCTCGTCAATGTCTTTCTTGTGTTTGGATGCGCCCATCTCCCAGATGCTGTCGGCGAATACGCGCTGCACCTTCGCGGCTTGTTCTGGCCCCATTTGCACGATGGTCATGCCCTTTGCCAACAGCTCTTTCTCTTCATTGGCGATGATGCCTCTCACCGTGTCAAACCAGCGCAGTTCCGCTTTGCGTGCTTCGTCGAGAAAAATTTTCTGATCGGCCGCGCTGATCTTGTTCCACGCGGCGAGATTGACGAGAATCGGAATCGTGCCGTAGCCAAACGCCGGACGGACCAGATGCTTTGACACCTCGTAGTAGCGGGCGTCCAGCACGCCGTAGGTGGGATAGGCGAAGCCGTCCACCACACCTTTGTCGAGTGCGGTGTAGATCTCCCCGACCGGCATCGTTACCACTGATGCGCCCATCATGCGGATCACGCCCGCGTACGCCGGGTTGCCGCGGATCTTGCGGCCTTGCAGATCACCCGCGGCGGTGAGCGGCTGGCGCACGACTAGCTGATAGCCGCCTTGCGGGGAAAACGCCACCGACAGCACCTTCAAGCCGATGCGGTTGTACATCTTGTCGACCAGATCGAAAATCCCGGAGGAGCGGCGCTGCTCAGGCGTGCCGCCCAGCGCATCGAGCGAACCAAGGATCGATGTGGTGCCGAAGTGATAGACGCCATGCGTGAAGAGGAACTGGAAAGCGCCCGAAGCGACCGGCTGCAGTTGTTCAAACGCGGGGACCGTTTCCGGCCCGCTTACGATGAACTTGATGCGGCCATTGGTCGCTGCTTCCACCGCTTTCATATACGGCTCGGCGTATTGCGGCACCTGCGGGCTGTTGCGATCCCAGCCGTTCAACCAGCGATAGTCGGCTGCCACGACGTTCTGCGCGGCGATGAGCAGCGCCAGCATCAACACTTTCTTCATGTCTCTCTCCTATTGTTTTATAGCCGCTGCCAAGTGCTGGTCAGAGCCCTTTTGATTTGGCCAACGCGCGCATTTCTTCGATGTCTTTTTTCGACTTCTGCATCGACAACTCCCAAAGCCCCTCGGCCCATGCGTCTTTCAGCTTGGCCTTCTGTGCGGCACCCATCTCGACGATCTGCATGCCTTTGGCGACCAGGGCCTTGTCTTCTTCCTCGGCGAGGCGGGCGTATTCCCGATACCAGATCGCCTCGTATTTCTTGCCGACATCGGTGAGGATTTTTTTCTCGGACTCAGAGAGCCTGTTCCAGGCCTGCAGATTCATGAAGATCGGATTCATGTTGAAACCAAACGATGGTCGCAACACGTATTTCGCCACCTCATACCAGCGATAGTTGAGCGGCCCGATCACCGGCCATGCAGCGCCATCGACCACGCCCTTATCGAGTGCCGTGTAGATTTCACCAGGGGGCATCTGTACCGGCGTTGCACCGAGCATCCGGAAAACGGCTGTATAGCTTGGGGTGCCGCGGATCTTGCGGCCTTGCAGATCACCGGCTGGGCTCGGCGGCTGGCGCAGCAAAATGCCGTATCCTCCATCTGGGGTCATCGGCGAGGCGACCAGTTTGAGGCCAAGCTTCTGATAATGGCGGTCGATCCATTCCAGTACGCCCGATGCGCGCCGCGACTTCTCGTCCCCGCCGACCCCTTCAAACGCGGTCAGCACCGGCGTCGTGCCGAAGTGGTAGGCGCCATGGGTATAGAGAAAGTGGAAGGCGCCCGAGGCCACCGGCTGCAACTGCTCGAATGCCGGCACGGTTTCCGGTCCGCTGTGAAGGATCTTGATGCTGCCCTTCGAGGCCACCTCGACCTCCTTGATGAAGGGTTCGATGATGATCGGCATCGCCGGATAGTTTCTGTCCCAGCCGCTTAGCCAGCGATAATCGGCCGCGGCGACGGCTTGCGCAGACAACAGCAGCACCAGCATTACTACTCGCTTCATATACATCTCCTTTGTCTCGTCGTGCGATCGTGGTCGCATCGTCGCTTAGAACCCGGGCGGGGGCCGGGACGGTTTCCTTGCCAAGCGGAGTCTACCTAGTTTGGGGAATTGAGAAGGCAGCGGCCGGCTCGGTCCTTCCGATGGGCAAACGCCCACGAGCCGACATGGTTGCTTGTCTGGTCGGGTGGCCCGACAATGCAGGTTCTTCTCAAGTCCTCAAATCATTCAATGGCCTCATCTCCCTGGCGCATCGGTATCGATACCGGCGGCACGTTTACTGACATCGTTGCCGTGCATGGCGGCACCGGGCGCATGCTCGTTTCCAAGGTGGCGAGCACGCCGGCGAACCCCGCATTGGGGCTCGTCAATGGGGTGAAAGAAGTGATGCGAATCGCGGGAGAGCCGCTGACATCGGTCGCCACGCTCTCGCACGGTACGACGGTCGCGACGAACGCTCTATTGCAAGGGGCGATTGATGGGCTTGGGCTCATCGTCACCGAAGGCTTTCGCCACATCCTGGAGATCGCGCGTCAGACGGTGCCCGATGGCTATGGCAATTCGTATTTCTGGGTAAAGCCCGATCGGCTGGTGCCGCTTGATCTCGTTCATGAAGTGGGTGGCCGTCTCAATTTCCGCGGCGAAGAATTGCGTCCGCTCGATGAAGAAAGCGTGGTCAATGCGGCGCGTTTCTTCAAGCGCAAAGGCGTTCGCACCGTCGGCGTCTGCCTGATTCATTCGTATGCGAATGCGGCGCATGAGCAGCGCGTGCGAGAAATTCTGCTGGCCGAATATCCGGATCTGGTGATCTCGCTATCGTGCGAGGTGTTGCCGGAATATCGCGAATACGAGCGTGCGGTCACCACCTTGGTCGATGCGTTTGTGAAGCCGCATATGAGTGTGTATCTGCGCCGAATCCAAGACGAGCTGGGGGCCGAGCTGGCCGGCAAGCCGTTTCTGGTGATGCAGTCATCAGGTGGTGTGATCAGTGCCCAGCAAGTCGTCCGCAAACCGATTACCACGGCGCTCTCTGGGCCCGCGGCGGGTGCGCTCGGATGCTCGGTGGTGGCCAAGCTCGCCGGATTCGAGGATGTCGTGACGCTCGATGCAGGCGGTACCTCCACTGACATTTGTCTCATCGAGAAGGGCACGGCGCATCTCACCAATGGCTCATCGATCGGACAATTCCCAGTTCGTATCCCGATGATCGATATCGAGACGATCGGTACCGGCGGCGGATCGATTGCGTGGCTATCGCGCGAGGGGCATCTCAAGGTAGGACCCAAAAGCGCGGGCGCGGTGCCGGGGCCGATGTGTTATCCAAATGGCGGCGAGCAACCCACGATTACGGATGCGAACCTCGTGTTGGGTCGCATTCCACCCGCGCTGATCGGTGGCGGTATCGCTCTCAATGCCGAACGTTCGCGTGCCGGGATCGCAGCGCTTGGCGAGCGGCTTGGCAAACGGATGTCGATTGAACAATTGGCGGAAGGCATTCTGGAAATCGCCAATTGGAACCAGGCCAATTGCATCCGGCAGATGACCATTCAAAAGGGCATCGACCCACGCCGCTTCGCGCTTCTATCATTCGGCGGTGCGGGGCCCGCGCAATCACCCGCTGTGATGCGGCTGCTTGGCATGGCATGCTGCATCGTGCCGTTCAACCCGGGCAATCTCTCAGCGTTCGGCTTGCTCGCGGTCGATTGGCGGACCGACCATATCGCCACCCGCGTGACGCATGAAGAGGCAATCGACGCCGCGACGATCCGCGAAGTGTTCACCAGGTTGGAGCGCGAAGCCACCGAAACGCTGGCGCGCGATGGCATCGATCCGGCGCGTTGCCGCACCGTCCGCGAAGCTGATCTGCGCTATGTCGGCCAATCGATGGAAGTGCGGGTGGCAGCTCCAGCGGGCGATATCGATGATCGTTTTATTGCGCGCCTCATCGAAGCCTTTCATAGCGCCCATCGCAAGGCCTTCGGCTACGACTACGCGGGCAAGCAAAAGATCGAGTTGGTGAACTACTGCGTGTCAGGCTTTGGCATGATCGAGCGGCCCGCGCTGCCGCAACTGGCGCCAATGCCTGGCGTGGTGCCGGTGCGCAAAGGCATGCGTAAAGTGTATTTCGATGGTGCGTGGCTCGAGACCCCTATCTACGATCGCGCAGTGTTGCCTGCCGCCCACCGCATCGAAGGTCCGTGTGTCGTTGAAGAATTCGGCTCGACGACGGTGGTTTGGCCCGGCCAATGGTTGGAGGTCGATGGCCACGGCATCATGCTCGTGCGCGAAAAAGTGACAGCGATCAGGACGTGAAGGAAACCCGAATGGATAAAGCATTGCACACCCATCCCTGGCCGCGCCCGCCCGCGCGCACGCGACCGATCGAAGTCGATCCGATCGTCTTGCAGATCGTCGAGGGCACCATCAATTCGATCGAGCGCGAGATCGAATACGCCATCGAGCGCACCGCGCGCTCACCGATGATTCGTGAAGCGCATGATTATCGTGTCGGCCTCTTTGATCGCTATTGTCGCAAGCTCACCGGGCGCTCATATTCGGCGATGCCCAATGCGGTCGTGCGCGACTACCCGCCCGAGACGATGAAGCCGGGCGACGTGTTCCTGATGAACGACACCTACCTTACCGAAGGCTCGATCGGTCATCTGCCCGATGTCTGTTCGACGGTGCCGGTATTCAACGATGGTGTGGTCGTCGCTTACATCCAGGCATTCGGTCATCACGACGATATCGGTGGTCGCGTGCCGGGGTCGATGCCGGGCACCGCTATGTCGGTGTTCGAGGAAGGGCTGTCGATTCCGCCGGTCAAGATTTACAGTGAAGGCGTGCGCAACGATGAGGCGCTCAAGATCGTGCGCCGCAATACGCGCGTGCCGGAAATGCTCGAAGCCGATCTCGATAGCGAAATGCAATCGATCATGATGGGTGCGGCGCGCATGGGCGAATTGTTCACGCGCTTTGGCACCGCGGTGGTGGAGGCGTGTTTTCAGGCGATTCTCGACAAATGCGCAAATATCTACCGCGATGAGCTATTGCCGAAGATCCCGGACGGCGAATTCTCCTGGGAAGACTATGTCGAGCACGACGGCGTGAGCGCGCCGCGCCTGCACAAGCTCGCACTCAAGATGACCAAAAAAAGCGGCAAGATCATCCTTGACTTCAACGGCACCGATCCGCAGTCGCCCGGGCCGATCAACTGGCCGGCCGACTATGCCGATGGCGCCTTTCTTTGTAAGTGGATCGCACCGATCCTGCGCAATCTCGCCGATTCGCCAGAGCGTGCCGCCGAAATCAGCGTGAATGAAGGCGTGTGCGATGTGTTTGAAGTGGTCTTCCCGCCGAAAGGAACCCTCATCACCCCAGTGTGGCCGGCCGCCACCAATGCGCGTTCGTTCGTCTTGCTGCGTTCATTGGGGCTGCTCGCCGGTGCGGTGGCGATTGCCAATGGCGGCAAGATGCCGGCCGATCAGGAAACCATCCGCTACTCCGGCTTTTACGGGAACGATTTGAACGGCGTGCCGTTCCTCTCACGCGAAGTGTTAGGCGGCGGATCGGGCGGGCGCTCGTATGCAGATGGCAATGATGCGATCCATATCGTGCCCGATTCGCGCAATCAACCCGCCGAGTTCACCGAGAATCGTTTTCCGATCATCGTCGAGAAGCTCGCGCTACGAACCGATTCCGGCGGGGCGGGCTTGCGTCGTGGCGGCCTTGGCTATGAGAAGCACTACCGGGTGCTGGTCGACTGCCACACGATTGTCACCGCAGATCGTGTGCGCCTCGGTTGTTATGGTGTGAATGGCGGCAAGGCGGGTCAGCCTTTCTGCGTTACCGTCGATCTGCATGGCAAGCCAAAGGATCTCGGTGGTTTGGTCGATGGCGAACCGTTGAAGGCGGGCCAGACGATGCGGGTCGTCACGACCGGCGGTGGCGGATGGGGTGATCCACTTGAGCGCGAGCCTGAGCTAGTGCGCATCGATGTTGAGCAGGGCAAGGTGTCGCGAAAGGCGGCTCGGGATGATTACGGCGTAGTCCTTCGCGCGGCCAAAGTGGCCGGTGGGTTTCGTATCGACGACAAGGCCACGGGAACCCTGCGTGAGACACTGCGCGCCAAGCGGACCGGGCCGTTGCCGATGATTGATCGCGGCCCGGGCTATGAAAAGCTTAGGCAAACTGTCGCAAAATCGTAAGGGATCTAAATGATGCACATTCGAATCTGCTGTTCGATCATTGCGGCGTTTATGCTCACGCTGACTTCATCGATCGCCCTCGCTCAAGCATTTCCGAACAAGCCGGTGCGGATCATCGTTGCCTTCGCGCCGGGCGGTCCGGTAGATGTCGTCGCGCGTCTGGTCGCGATCAAGATGCAAGACACGCTTGGCCAAACGGTGATCGTGGAAAATCGCCCGAGCACCACCGGCAATATCGGTTCGGCCTTCGTTGCCAAGGCCCCAGCCGATGGCTACACGCTATTGGCCAATTCGAGCTCCATCGCCGTCAATGTGACCCTCACTCCCAACGCCGGCTACGACGCGGAAAAGGAACTCGCTCCACTGATACAGGTCGCGACGCAACCTAATTTGATCGTGGTGCATCCAGGCGTCAATGCGAAGAACATCGCTGAGTTGATTGCGCTCGCGAAGACGGGGAAACTTTCCTATGCGTCCCCCGGTAATGGCACGACGCCGCATCTCACCGCTGAGAACTTGTTTCGCACGCTGGCGAAGGTCAATGTGACGCATGTGCCGTACAAGGGAGCGGGGCCGGCCGCGGCGGCGGTCGTTGCGGGTGAACCTGAGATCGGCTCGCTTGCCGTGACCGCGCCGATTCCGTTTGTGCGCGGCGGCCGGCTGAAAGCGTTGGCCATATCGAGTGCAAAGCGCCACCCTGCCTTGCCGGATGTTCCCACGCTGGTGGAATCCGGCTATCCAACCATCCAGGACTACACCTGGGTGGGCCTCTTTGCCCCGACCGGCACACCGGCCGACGCGATGCAGAAACTGAATGAAAGCGTCAATCGAGCGCTGCAACAAGCAGATGTGCGCGAACGCTTGGAATCGCTGCTGTTCGAACCGATCGGCGGGACGTCCCAGCAGTTTGCCGACTATGTGAAGCTTGAAATCGTGAAGTGGGGCAAGGTGGTCAAGGACACCGGAGCAAAAGTGGATTGAGCCGCGTCGTCGTTGTCGGCAGCATCAATATCGACTTGGTGGCGCGGGTCGATCGATTCCCGCGCGCCGGCGAAACGGCGCTGGGGCGTAACCTGCAGCGGTTTCCAGGCGGCAAAGGCGCCAATCAGGCCGTCGCGGCAGCACGACTCGGTGCGCCGACCAGGATGATCGGTGCGGTCGGCGACGACGCCTTCGGTGCCGAGATGTTGGCCTTTCTCGTATTGATGGGTGTGAATCAACACGGCGTCGTAACGCGGACCGCTACGCCAACAGGAACGGCACTCATCACCGTATGCGCAGGAGAAAATTCAATCATCGTGGTGCCCGGTGCCAACGCATGCGTTACACCTGATTCAGTCGCAGAACTTGATCTTCATGCGGGCGACATGCTGCTCTGCCAGCTCGAAGTGCCGATCCCAATCGTCAATGCCGCGATCGCCCGTGCGAATACCTGCGGTGCGCGAGCCATTCTGAACGCCGCGCCCGCGCTCACGCAAGCTGATGCCGCTTGCAAAGCCTGTGACATCCTGGTGGTCAATGAAGTAGAACTGGGCGTCTTTGCAAAGGCGCAGATCGATGCCGACGCTTCGATCGAGGTCATTGCTGACGCTGCAAAGCGGCTAAGGGGCAAGGACGATCAGGTGATCATCGTTACGCTTGGCGCGCGTGGGGCGGTCGCCCTGTCACGGCAAGGATGGTTTCATGAGCCTGCGCGGCATGTCGCGGTCGTCGATACGACCGGCGCAGGCGATTGCTTTTGCGGAGCCTTGGCAGCGTCTCTTGCAAGGGGTGTGACCTTGCAGGCGGCGGTCAGATTTGCCAACGCCGCCGCATCGATCTGTGTGCAGCGCATGGGCGCGGGGCCTGCCATGCCGACGTTATCGGAAGTCGAAGCGCTGTAAGGTTTCTACCGATACGAGAGCAGCGTATCGACCACCAGATCAATCAACGCACGCGATTGCGCCGCCAAGGCGACCCGCGCATTGGCATGCGTCGCCGCGGTAATTTTCTGCGTCGAACCGGGTCGTACGCCGCGCAGATCGCACACCGTCATGCCTCGGGTAAAGGTTCCGGCGAGTTCGACTCGCACTGAGGTGGCGATATCGGTGATCAGTTCCGGCGCGACATAAGGGACTAACGCACAGACATCATGCATCGGTGCAACCGTGAGTCCGTAGATGCGTTCCTGTCGATCAAGATAAAACGCCATGAGATCGGCAATGGTGCCGGCCACCTGTTTGCCGCTTTGCCGCAGGCGCTCGATGTCGGCGCGCGTAAAGCCGGTTTCGCGCGTCACGTTGTAGCCCATCATGCGGATCGGCGTGCCACATTCGAAGACGATGGCGGCTGCTTCCGGATCGCAATACACATTAAATTGCGCGGCGGGCGTGATATTGCCGATCGTCGTCGAGCCGCCCATGATCGTGATTTCGCGCAGCCATGATGCAAGTCGCGGCTCGCGTTTGATCGCTGCGGCGAGATTCGTTTGCGGTCCAATTAGCGCGATGACCAGCTCCCCGCGATGCTGATACGCCATTTCGATGATGAAATCGACGGCGTGTTGC
>CAMDRJ010000002.1 GCA_945906755.1 Klebsiella pneumoniae
GACAAGCGGTTGGACCAATTGAAGCTGCAGTACTAGAGGGCCACCGCCGGGTGGCCCAAAAACCGTGCGGCCGCGTTAGCGACCGCTTCTAGCCGCTTCGAGCGGCTCACAAACTAAAGCCCCCGGCTCTGCCGGGGGATATTTACTGACTAGTAGCCAGACGACATAGGCAACGAAAAGGTAGGGCGAAAATTCTAGCGAGGGGAACACGGCTTACCGATTCATCTGCTGGACGTGAGGCAGGCTAAGCGGAGCAATCGTGAGTGTCAACGCGGAACCGGTTCAATCGTGCGCTGGTAACGCATTCAACCTTGGTCATGACGATGGCTAGACGCCGAGGTAGCGATGCCAGAGACCACGGTCTGCATCGAGTGCGCGGGAATCCCCCTGCCACACCACGCGGCCCCGCTCGATGATGGTATGGCGATCGGCCAGCCTCACCAGTCGCTCGATATATTTGTCGACCACCAGAATGGTCTGCCCCGCCTCTTTGAGTGCTTGCAGACAGCGCCAGATTTCTTCGCGAATCAGCGGCGCGAGACCCTCGGTCGCTTCGTCGAGAATCAGCAGGTGCGGATTGGTCATGAGCGCGCGGCCGATCGCGAGCATCTGCTGTTCGCCGCCGGAAAGCTGATTCCCCATGTTTTGGGCGCGCTCGGCCAGCCGCGGGAACAAACCGATCACGCGATCGAAGGTCCAGGGCGAGGCGGTACCGCTGCGATTGGCCGCAAAGGCGATCAGGTTTTCACGCACCGTCAGATTAGGAAAAATCTGCCGGCCTTCGGGCACCAGTGCGATGCCCATGCGCGCGATGCGATCGGTTTCCGTGCGCTCGATCCGCGTAGCGCGAAACGTGATGGCACCGGCGCGCGCAGGCGTGAGGCCCATGATCGATCGGATGGTGGTGGACTTCCCCATGCCGTTGCGACCAAGCAACGTGACGACCTCACCCGGGCGAACATCAAGTGAGATGCCGAACAAGACCTGGCTTGTGCCGTAGGCGGCTTCCAACTGCTCGACCTGTAGCAGGAAGTCAGCCATGCACGGTCTCATCGCCCAGGTAGGCGCGTTTCACTTCGTCATTGGCGCGGATCTCCGCAGGCGTGCCGGTGGCAATGATGCGTCCTGATACCAACACCGAAATACGATCGGCCAAACGGAATACCGCATCCATATCGTGTTCAATCAGGAGCACCGATCGGGTTGCGCGCAGACCACTGATGAGTGGAATCATGCGCTCCGACTCCTCCGGGCCCATGCCCGCCATTGGTTCATCGAGCATCACGCATAACGGCTTGGTGGCCAACGCAAGGCCTACTTCGAGCTGGCGTTGTTCACCATGCGCGAGAAAGCCCGAGACGATTTCTTCGCGGCCGGCCAGACCCACATCCTTCACGATGGCACGCGCCTCGTCATAGAGAGCCGCTTCGCTTTTGATCGGGCGCCAGAACGACAGACTCGTTCCGCTGCGTGCCTGCACCGCCAAAACGATGTTATCGATCACCGTATGCCGACGGAAAATGCTCGTGATCTGATACGAGCGCGCAAGTCCGGCGCGGACCCGATCGTGTGCGGGCGTTGTCGTGATGTCGGTGCCATTGAAGCGTATCGAGCCCGCATCGGCGGCGACTGCGCCCGACAGTTGATGGACCAGCGTGGTCTTGCCGGCGCCATTCGGTCCGATCAGTGCATGAATTTCGCCTTGCACAACATCGAGCGTCACCGCATCGGTGGCGACTAATCCACCGAAGCGCTTGGTGAGGCCTTGCACCTCGAGAACCGGTTTAACCATCCTTGTTTCCTCGCAGGGCGCCCCGCCATTTATCGATGAGGCCTGCAATGCCTTGCGGTGCAAACAGCACGATCACCAGCAGTACCAATCCCACATAGAGCTTCGAGAAGATCGTGTAAGGCGAGATCAACTCATCGAGAAATAACAGGACGAACGCGCCGATCACCCCGCCATACAGGTAGGCCAGGCCACCGAGAATCACCATGATCATCAGCTCGCCCGAGACCGGCCAATGCAATAGATTCGGATTGACGAACTTGGTCTGATTGGCGATCAGCGCACCGGCCAAGCCGCATACGCCGCCTGCGATCACGAAGCAGACGAGTTTGTATTTGAAGGTTGGAAAGCCGATCGTCGCCATGCGCGTTTCGTTCTCGCGAATGGCTTGGATCACGTTGCCGAAGCGCGCCTTGACCAGACGCTGGCAGAGGTACAACGCGACCACGAGTACACCGAGGCACACATAGTAGAAGGTCACATCGTTCTTGAGATCGACGCCAAATCCAACGACCGATCGGCTTGGCAGATTGATGCCCTCTTCACCCCCATACGCTTTGAGTCCGAGCACGATGTAGTACATCATTTGCGCGAACGCGAGCGTGATCATGATGAAATACACCCCGCGCGTGCGAAGACAGATCGCGCCGATTACCCAGGCCAGCAATGCGGAAACAATCATAGCGAGCGGCCACGTAATCCACGCACTCGTGACGCCATGGACCATCGCGATACCCACGCAGTACGCGCCCGCACCGAAGAATGCCGCATGGCCGAAGCTCACCATGCCGCCATAGCCCAGGATCAAATTGAGCGTCGTCGCCGCCACCGCATAGATCAGGATGCGGCTTGCGAAGCTCACATAGAACAACTCATCGAGCGCCTGCGCGACCAATGGAAACGCGATCGCAAGCGCAAGCAATACAAGGTTGAGCGTTTTGTTCATCCGCGTGCCGGAAAGAGTCCCTGCGGCTTCCAGAACAACACGCCCGCCATGAGAACGTAAATGAGGATCGAGGCAAGCGCCGGGCCCGCGTTTGATGCGACTTGCGGCGAGAAGAATTCTCGCAGCAACACCGGAATGACGGTACGCCCAAGCGTATCGACGATGCCTACCAGCAATGAGCCGACGAACGCACCGCGTATCGAACCGATGCCACCGATAACGATCACCACGAACGCAAGAATCAGAATGTCTTCGCCCATGCCGACTTGCACGGCGAGAATCGGCCCAAGCATCATGCCGGCAATCGCGCAGAGCGCCGCGCCAAATCCAAACACCAGCGTAAAGAGCGTCTTGATGTTCACGCCCATCGCGGTAGCCATTTCGCGGTTGGACGCCCCGGCCCGCACCAGCATGCCGGTCTTCGTTTTGGTGACGAGAAGAAAGAGGCCAATTGCGACCAGCACGCCGACGGCAATGATGACTAGCCGAAACGACGAATAGGAGAGCCCAGGCAGTAATTCCACCGGACCGGACAACAAGGCCGGTGTGCTAAGTGGCATCGGTTGCGATCCCCAGATGATGCGTACGAGCTCATTGGTAATGAGGATCAGCGCAAAGGTGGCCAGCACCTGCGACATGTGATCGCGCGCATAGAGTCGCCTGAGAATCGTGATCTCAAGTGTCATGCCGACAATCGCCGTGGCCGCCAGTGTGAGCGGAATCGCGGCGATGAATGAACCAGTGAGCTGCACAAACGTCGCCGCGAAATACGCCCCGATCATATAGAGCGAGCCGTGCGCGAGATTGATCATGTCCATTATCCCGAACACCAGCGTCAACCCTGCGGCAAGCAAAAACAGCATCAAGCCGAATTGCAAACCGTTCAGGGATTGTTCGAGGAGGAGGATGCCTGACATGCGCGACGCGGTGAGGAGAGAGTGGGGAGGGCCTTCCCTTTCCCCTTCTCAATGAAATAGTGACGCAGTCACTATTTCATTTTGCAATCGTGAAAATACGCATCCGCGCGATTCTGAAATATGACGCCTTGCGATTTATTGAAGATGCGCCCCTGACTGTCTTTGGTGGCGACGCGCAGATAGTAGTTCTGGATCGGCATGCCGTTCACGTTGATCTTGAAATCGCCACGCACGGACTTGAATTGAGCGGCGCGGAACGCCTTGCGCAGCGCGTCTTTATCGGCGAGCTTACCGTTCACATCGCGCACGGCCGCATCGATCATCAGCGCGGTGTCGTAGCCTTGTGCGGAGAAGACGCTAGGAATCCGCTTGTATTCTTTCTCGTATTCGGCAACGAATTTTTTGTTGGCCTCGTTGTCGAGATCGACGGCCCAGTGGGCGGTGTCGAAGAGGCCAAGTATCGGTTCGCCGACCGCGCGGATGATGTCTTGGTCGGAACCAAAGCCCGGCAAGATCAGTTGAATGTCTTTCGACAGCCCACCCGCGACAAACTGCTTGATGAAATTGATGCCCATCCCACCCGGTAGAAACGCGTAGAGGGCTTCCGGTCTCGCCGCGCGGATCTGCGCAAGTTCGGCGGAGTAATCGAGCTGACCAAGCTTGGTGTAGACCTCATCGGCCACGTTGCCCTTGTAAAAGCGCTTGAAGCCGGCGAGCGAATCCTTGCCTGCCTGGTAATTGGGCGCAATCAAATAGGTATTCTTGAAACCCTTGGTGGTCGCATATTGGCCTGCCGCTTCGTGATAGCCGTCGTTCGGCCAAGAGGCTGCGAAGAACCACGGGCTGCACTTTTCACCGGCAAGCGGGGAGGGCGCCGCATTCGGGCTGATGTAGAACGTGTTGTTCTCAAAGGCGGTCGGCGCCACGGCCAGCATGATGTTGGAGAAGACGACGCCGGTAAGAAAATCGACGCGATCGCGCTTCACCATCCGCTCGGCGATCTGCTTGCCGGTTTCCGGATTGAACTGGTCATCGGCAATCTGTACCTCGGCCGCCAAGCCGCCGAACTTGTTGCCGGCCAGCTTGACCGCGAGATTGAAGCCGTCGCGGATGTCGATCCCGATCGCCGCGCTCGGGCCAGACAGCGTGGAAACAAAGCCGATCTTGACTTTGTCTTGGGCGTGGACGGGCAGGGCGAGTGCGCAGGCAAGCCCGCAAACCGCTAACAGGGTGCTTTTCATCAGGTGATCCTCCTCGTGAAACGGGATGGTTATGACTACCGGTCAAGCGGGTGATCGCTCCTTGCGGGGCAGTATCACCGTCCTGCAAAGGGGCTATTGTAGCCAGTGTCGCACGCCGGCTTGCGTGCGCGTCTGCACCGCCACCTTCCTCCCAATGTCCCGAGTTACACGAAGGGATCGTTGCAGCGCTATTTCATCTTGCACTCATGCGCATAGGCATCGCCGCGGTTCGTGAGGACGGTGCTGATGGTTTTATTGACGAGTCGCCCGTCGGCCGCCTTGCTCACGACTTGCAAGTAGTAATTTTGAATCGGAAAGTGGTTGACGTTGAATTTAAACGCACCGCGCGTGCTGCGGAAATCCGCCGCTCGCAATGCCGCGCGCAGAGCGTCTTTGTCCGCCAGATTGCCCTTTACTTTGCGCACCGCCGCATCGATGAGGAGCGCGGTGTCGTAGCCTTGTGATGCAAAGCCGGTGGGCAAGCGCTTGTGTTCGGCGTCGAAATCGGCGACGAAGCGCTTGTTGACCGGTGCATCGCTATCCATCGACCAGTGCGTGACATTAAATAGGCCTACCATCGGTTCGCCGACCGCACGGATGATGTCTTGATCCGCACTCCATGAGGGCACGACCAACTGAATGTCTTTGGAGAGGCCGCCCGCGACGAACTGCTTGACGAAGTTGATGCCCATCCCGCCCGGCAAGAATACGTACAACGCTTCAGGTTTTGAGGCGCGGACCTGCGCAAGTTCGGCGGAATAGTCGAGCTGCCCGAGTTTGGTGAAGATCTCGTCGGCCACCTGGCCTTTAAAGAAGCGCTTAAAGCCCGAATGCGCATCCTTGCCGCCTGCGTAGTTCGGCGCAATGAAGCTCACCCGCTTGAAGCCTTTCTGCGTCACGTATTCACCGCCTGCTTCGCTATACGCTTCGCTTGGCCATGACGCGGCAAAGAAAAACGGATTGCACTTGGCGCCCGCGAAATCCGTCGGCCCGGCATTGGGTGAAATGAAAAACGTTTGGTTTTCGATCGCGGCCGGTGCAATCGCGAGCACGATGTTCGAGAACACGGTGCCAGTCATGAAATCCACGCGCTCACGGCGCAGCAACCGCTCAGCGTGCTGCTTGCCGGTTTCCGGATTCAACTGGTCATCGGCGATGATCACCTCGGTAGGCAATCCGCCCAATTGACCGCCTAGATGTTTCACCGCGAGGTTGAAGCCGTCACGAATATCGAGCCCGATCGCGGCGCTTGGGCCGGAGAGCGTGCTCACGAAGCCGATCTTCACTTTGTCGGCCGCGATGGCCGTGGAGGACAGGGCGAGTGCGGCACCCAGCAAGACAGTGCGAATTGCGTTCATGCGGTTCTCCTGGTGGCTCGACGGTGGCGCGTGCCTGGTTGATCAGTAGCTGAACCTTATTGGGTGCGCGGCAGGCCGTCAAGCCGGGGGCGCAATTAACGTTCGGCGCCGTCAACCCGCTCCAGCGGCCAGTCCATCGCACCGCTATGGGTCACGGCGCCGAGATTCGCCGGGCCCACGAGCTTTGCATATTTTTCCAAGGCACCGGCGAGGCGCTCGCTCTGTCGCGGCGTCCATGCCGCGCGGCGCTTTGCTAGTTCGCTGTCTGTGACCAATAGCTCGATGGTGCGAGCGTTGCAATCGATGCGAATTCGATCACCATTCTTGAGCAATGCAATCGCGCCGCCCTCCGCCGCCTCCGGGCAGGCGTAGCCGATACACATCCCGCGTGTCGCACCCGAGAAGCGGCCATCCGTCAGCAAGGCGACCTTCTCGCCCATGCCTTGTCCATAGATGAGGGCGGTGGTGCCGAGCATTTCGCGCATGCCCGGCCCGCCCTTGGGGCCTTCATTGCGGATGACCAGCACATCGCCCGCTTCGTAGCGTCGCTCGCGCACGGCGGTCGTGCAGTCTTCCTCGCATTCAAATACAAGCGCGGTGCCCTCGAAGACGAGCGCTTTCAATCCGGCGATCTTGATCAGTGCGCCATCTGGGCAGAGATTGCCCTTCAGCACCACCACGCCGCCGGTTGGATGCAGCGCGTTGGCAACCGCACGCACGACTTTGCCATCGGGGCCCTTCACCGTTCGCATTGACTCGGCAAGCGTTCTACCCGACAAGGTCAATGCATCGCCATGCAGGTAGCCGCCATCGAGCAGCGCTTTGACGACGGCGCTTACGCCACCTGCATAGTGCAAATCGCGCGCAAGATACTTGCCGCCTGGTTGCAGATCGCCGATCAGTGGCGTGCGTTGGAAGACTTCAGCGACATCATCGAGCGTGAAACGGATGCCTGCTTCATGCGCGATCGCGGGCAGATGGAGCGCCGCATTGGTCGAGCCGCCTGTTGCCGCAACGGTGGCAGCGGCGTTTTCGAGCGATTTTCGCGTGACCAGTTCGCGTGGCAACGGACCGCCATCGCGCAGAATCCGCAACACCGTAGCGCCCGCGGCGCGCGCCAAGGCGAGGCGATCGGAGTACACCGCAGGCAGCATCGCAGAGCCGGGTAGCGCAAGGCCCAGCACTTCGGACACCATTGCCATCGTATTGGCGGTGAATTGCCCGGGACATGAACCGACCGTGGGCGAGCATTCCCGCTCCATCGCGTTTAGCACCTCTTCCGTCATCGTGCCGGCCAACACGCTGCCGACGCCTTCGTAAGCATTGACCGCGCTGATCGGTTTGCCCTCGAATTCGCCCGGCAGCATCGCCCCGCCATACATGAACACCGACGGACAATTGAGCCGCACCATGGCCATCATGATGCCAGGCAGTGTTTTGTCGCAACCGGCCAAGCCGATCAATGCGTCGTAGGCATGTCCACGCACGACCAGTTCGATGGAATCGGCGATCAGTTCGCGCGACAACAGGCTCATGCGCATGCCGCGATGATTCATCGAGATGCCATCGGACACCGAAATAGTGGTGAATTCGAACGGCGTGCCACCGGCTGCCCACACACCCGCCTTGGCGGCTTCTGCTTGTGGTCGCAACGACAATGAACACGGCGTGTTTTCGCCATGCGTGCTCATGACGCCGATAAAGGGCTTGGCCATCGCCTCATCATCGAGACCCATGGCGCGCAGGAACGTGCGATGCGGTAGCCGGTCGAGGCCTTCGGTGGCCACGCGCGAGCGTTTCTTGAGATCAGCCAAGTGCTTCTTCTCCGCGCGGTTGTCGAATCACGCGCCGCGCAAAATGGTTGAAGGTGGCATTGACGATTTCCGGCGTCAACAGAAAATCATGAATGTCGCGTGCGTGTTCCTTGTTGATCGATTTGATCAGTCCGGCGCCCTGCGCGCGCAATTGCATGCGTGCGGCGCGTTCGATGTTGATCGCAAGATAGGTGGCTTCGGCAATCGATCCCCCGACCGACAACTGACCATGATGCGCGAGCAAGATGGCCCGCTTGCTGCCGAGCGTGCGCGCCACCGCCTCGCCGCCTTGTTCGGTGATCCGGCCCTCCGGCCATTCGGCCAGATGCGCACATTCGTCGTAGAGCATCGCGCTGTCCATATGCGAGACGACCAGCGGTTGCCCAATCATCGTGAGGGCGCTGCAATAGGGCGGCTGCGTATGAATGATCGCAGTGACATCGGGTCGTGCGCGATAAATCGCCAGGTGCAGGCGCACCGCCGGATGCGGCATGCCCGCGCCATGGAGGAGCCGCAGATTGTCATCGATGCGGATCATGATCGAAGCGATCGCCTCGTCGAACCCAAGCCCAAGCGGTAAGGTCCAGTAGCCGCCTTCTTTTGCGCGCAGCGTGATCTGGCCCGACAGCCCGGCGACATGTCCTTCGCTCGCGAGTATTCGGCATGCCAGGGCAAGACGCTGCTTCGGTGTCCAGTCGGGCATTGCCAGCCATTTGCGGATCTCCGCGCTGGTGGCCTCTTGCGTCCCAAGGTTCGAAATTTCCACGGCACGGCTCCATCGATTGCCAAGGTGGGCGGGTCGCTGTGCCCGATCGCGACCGATTCGTTACTATACCGGCCATTGCTGCCCTGCTGCGAACCGGCGGGCGGCACATCCGAGTCCACAGGCTTCTACATAGTGGCAGCACGAGTTCACCCTTCGAGGAGGATCCATCATCATGAATCGATTGCTTATCGGCTTGGCCGCGCTGGCGTTGGCAGTGGGCGCGATGCCCGCATCGGCGCAGACGGAAATTACGTTCTCAACCTGGGTGCCCGCCAATCACCCGATCAACAAATACGTGTTCGAAGTGTGGGGCGCCGAAGTCGAGAAGGCGACCAAGGGCAGCGTTAAATTCCGGATTCTTGCCAAGCCGATCGCCGCACCCAATCAGCATTACGATGCGGTAGTCAAAGGGCAGGTCGATGCGGCCTATGCCACCTATGGCTATCAACCTGAACGCTTCATGCCTTATTTGATTGCCGAGCTGCCGGCGCTTGGCGAGACTGCCGTGCACAACGGCGTGGCGCTGTGGCGTACGCACAAGGGGCATATCGAGAAAGCCGGCATCCATAACGATGTGCATATGCTTGGCGTGATGACGCATGGCCCCGGCATGATGCACCACTCGAAAAAACTGATCCTCAATCCCGATGACCTCAAAGGTCAGAAGGTGCGCGTCGGCGGCGACGTTCCGAAGGCCATCATCGAAGCATTTGGTGGGGTCGTGATTTCCCAGCCGGCGCCAAAATCGTATGAGATTCTTTCGGCCGGCATTGCCGATGGCATCATGTTCCCGACCGAATCCCTCAAGAGTTTCAACATCGCCAATCTCGTGACCCACACGACGTTCGTGAAGGGCGGGCTCTATAGCTCATCATTCTGGTTTGCCATCAATAAAGACAAATGGGCGAAATTCACGAAGGATCAGCAAGACGCGATCAACCGTGTATCGGGCGAAGCGTTCGCGCGCTTGGCGGGTGCTGGATGGGATCGCGCGGACCGCGAAGGCGTGGAAGCGATGAAGGCCGCCGGTGGCAAGATGCAGGAGATGTCGCCTGCGTTTGTCGCCGAACTGCGCAAGCTCACCGACAAGCTGGAAGGCGAGTACGCGGCCAAGATGGACAAAATGGGACTGAACGGCAAGGAGGTCATCCGAGCATTCCGAGCCGAGGTGACCAAGGTCGCCGCCGGCAACTAGCACAATGAGCGATCAGGCCCCCTCGACAAAGGGGGCGCCCACAGGCGAGGGGTCTGCCCCCTTGATAAAGGGGGTGCCCGAAGGGCGGGGGATTCTACCGCCCGCCTACGACGCGGTCGATGCGATCTTCCCGGGTCGCGCGGGGCTTTGGACCGGCTGGGTGCTTGGCATCGTCGCCGCATCGGTGCTGTTCTCCATGATGCTCGTCACGTTTGTCGATGTGGCGGGCCGCAAGCTCTTCGTGAAGCCGCTCTACGGCGGCTATGAAATCACCGAGATGCTGATGGGCATGCTGATTTTTTGTGCGCTGCCCTTGATCACCGCGCGCGAGGGGCATGTCACGATCGACGTCTTCGATCGGATCGTGCCCGAACGCTGGCGTCGCTGGCAGCAGGTGATCGTCACCGCAATCAGCACCGTCGCGCTCGCCTACATCGCGTGGCGACTCTGGGCCTTGTCGTTTGAGCACGTCAAGAACCGCGAAGTGACGATGACCTTGCATATCCCGCACGGGCCCTTCGCGCGCTTGTTCGCGACGATGTCTGCGCTGTCCGCGTTGGCATCGCTCATGATCTTCTGGGGATACCTCCGCGGCACGCGGAAAGTGCGCGCGCTCGCGCCGGGAGAAAGCGGTTAGCCGCGATTACCGATGATCGAAACCCTCGTCGCCTTCGCGATATTGTTGTTGCTTGCCTTCGCGCGCGTGCCGATTGCGCTCGCGATGTTGATTGTCGGCGTTGCCGCATTTGCGACCAAGCGGGGCATAGCACCGGCGTTGGAACAGCTCGCGCTCACAACCTTCGCCGCGGGGATCAACTACGAGTTGTCGGTGATCCCGCTCTTCATCCTCATGGGCAATTTCGTCGCGAGCGCCGGCATGTCACAGGAATTGTTTCGCGCGGCGTACACCTTCATCGGTCATTGGCGTGGTGGGTTGGCGATGTCGACCATCGTCGCTTGCGCCGGGTTCGGCGCGATCTGCGGATCATCGGTCGCCACCGCCGCGACGATGACGCGGGTGGCGTATCCGCCAATGAAGAAGCTCGGCTATTCGGACAAACTCGCTGCGAGCGTCATTGCAGCAGGCGGCACGCTTGGCATTCTGATTCCGCCATCGACCATCATGGTCATCTACGGGATCATGACCGAAACCAATATCGGCAAGCTATTCGCGGCCGGTGTATTGCCCGGTATCCTGGCGGTGCTGCTGCTTTGTCTGGCGGTTCAATATGTCATCTGGCGCGATCCCAAGTCGGGCCCGCCCGGTGCGCGGTCGAGTTGGGCCGAGCGGCTCGTGGCGGTCAAAGACATCTGGGGTGTCGTGCTGCTTTTCATCGTGTCGATCGGCGGCATCTATGGCGGCATCTTCACCGCGACCGAAGGCGCAGGGGTCGGTGCGTTCGGAGCGTTCATCTTCGCCTTGGCACGGCGATCGCTGACCTGGAGAATCTTGTTCGAAGTGCTGGTCGAGTCGGCGCGCACGACCTCGATGCTATTCATGATCCTCATCGGTGCGCTGGTATTTGCGAACTACATCAATTTCACCAGCATGCCCACCGATCTCACCGATTTCGTCAAACGGTTCGAGATCCATCCGATCATGGTGATCGTTGTGATCTGCGCGATCTATGTGCTGCTTGGCACCGCGATGGAAGAGCTCTCGATGATTCTGCTCACCGTGCCGGTGTTCTTCCCATTGGTAATGGGGCTTGGCTTCGACCCGGTGTGGTTCGGCATCCTGGTCGTGGTGGTGGTGGAGATCGGACTTATCAGTCCGCCGGTTGGCATGAACCTGTTCGTCATCACTTCGCTGTTGCCGCACATTTCCACGCCCACGCTGTTTCGCGGCGTAACACCGTTCGTGCTGGCCGATGTGATTCGCCTTGGCATCCTGATCGCCTTCCCGGCGATCTCGCTATGGCTGCCTTCGGTACTGAAGGTTGCTGGAAAGGGTTAAGCCGCACCGCGCAGCAGCTTCTCGAGGCGAATGCCATCCCCAAGATTGTCGTTCGCTGCACAAAGCAATCGACTTCCGCGGGCCGTTACGAACGGCTACTTCGTCGGCCGAATCACCGTCACCTTGCCCTTCGGGATGGCAATTGTCTCGGGACGGACTCGCAGATTTGGCAAGATCTCCATAACCTGCTTTGCGAGAGCTTGAGACCGTGCGTTCTCAAAAGTGCGCATTTCAAGAATCAGCTTCGTGTGCTCCGCGCTTGGATCCGGCTTTTCGTAAGTGGCCTCATGTTCTATAAGGCGATCCTTTGTTCTTGTGTAAAGACGTACGGCCATCCCTCCTCCCGTCTCTCCAATCATGGTTAACGAGTGGGGGCGCGAGGTATCCGATACATTGCCATACATGCCGCCGTCGATTGACAACCCGACGGAATCTTTCGCGCTAAGATAGTTCAAAGGTTGATCAAGTAGTTGCACCAGTTTTCCGTTCTTAACGTCGTACTCGAAAGCGCCACCGAATACGCCGGAGCGTTGCCCTCCCTCAATCCAGTGCTCTTTTCTTCCGTAGCCGATTACGCGACCATTTTGTGATAACAATCGATTTGCGAAATTCACTTTCGTGTCATGTAATGTCGTTGCGGACGACCTAATGTCGTAAATGCCCAGGAGGGTGTTCTTCTTATCTGCAACCCAACCAGATCTATCAACAGGGCTCACCAACATGAACAGCTTGCCATTTAGAAGCACCATGTCCTCCAATCGGCCATGCCGATGCGCTGCCCGATTAAGCGCATCGATGGATTGGACAGCGCCCGACTTGCGATTGATGAGAAATGCGCCGACATTGGACGTACCGTAGTAGATGTTGTTGCCGCTTGCGATTACACCGACGATTTCACTCGTTCCGGGAAGCGTCACATAATCCGTGCGTTCGGCAGTATCCAGGTCGATTGCCGTGACGCCCTTCAGCGAACCGAGCCATGCAACGCGACCGTCGACGAAAAACGAGGTGAATCCTTCGTATGGAAGTCGAAATACGATGCTCCGATTCACGTCAATGATGTCCTGGCTATGCCACATAGCGCCCTCGATGTCACGGATGACGAAAATCATCGGTAGGCTGCTCTTATTGTTGGGGTCGCGAAGGAACGAAGGATTAAAGCCCCTTTGCTCGTACCACGGAGGAATCGCTAATGGTGGCGATCCGTCATACGAAGAATTCCAAATTGGGCCTTCTAGGGCCTCCGTAGAAAACTTGCTGTCGGCCGCAACACCGTATGCCCATTTTCGCGTCTTCGGATCGAGGGCCTTGATTCCTCCAGATGTCTGAAACACGATCGTAGAATCGGCCTTGAAGATGCCGTTAGCCTTGATGCTATTCGAATCGACAAATGGGTAGAGGCGATCCGCTTCACCTTTCGCGATCGTGCGCTGCTTTAACTCTTCGGCGTTGATTCGATCCAGTGCTATAGCGCGCTCAGCCCAAGTACGCCGACGCACGTATTCGTCTGGCGTACTGTCTTCCGACAGCTTAAGCAGCCCTTTGACCGTCGGACGTTCGCTAGTGAGAAACTCGGTCGCGAGCCAACCGCGCCGACCATGCTCATGACTGCTCTGGACCACTACGTGCGCCCAATGCTCATCCGACTTCAGGATTTCCACTTCCGTGGCAATCGGTAGCTTGGCGACAATGGTTGCGTCAGTACTGGGCTGGTCGCGCAGATTGACGGTCGTTGCAACGACATAGCGCCGCTCCCCTGCGTAGGCACTCAAGGCCATGAGCGCCAGAAAGAAAACACTCCAAATCTTCATCACAGGCATGCTCCTACGCTAGCGATAATCGTTACTTCGGGCGCACGGCAGAGGGGCTTGCCATGGGCGAAAATCGAAGTCGATCGTATCGGACGGCACGTGAAGAAATAGGATGCTGATTAGCTGAATTTAGAGATCGGTGGGGCCTATTGCGCAGCGTTACGGCGTCATTGGTTCGCCATCATTGGGTTGAGCGACTAGCGACTTCCACACTGTGCTTTTTGATAGTCGCGAATAATCGAATCAATACTTTCATCGCGCGTGAATCCGATCGCACAGGCCCGCTCGGACGGGTGATCCTTCGGCCATCGCCCAAACATTGGCTCCACCACTGGGTCGGGCGCGAACTTGACGAGCGGCCACACGTCTTGGCCACGCGCGCGACTCACCGCATCGAGAATTTCGCGGATCGTCACCGATACGGCGGGCAGGGTGACGGCCCGATGCGCGCCCCACTCTGAGGTTGGCGTGGTGGCTGCATGAATCAAGTTGCGGACCGCGCTATCGATCGATTGGATCCAGATTCTTGCCTCGGCCGATACCGGTGAGACGAGCGGTCGCCCGGCGAGCGGTTCGCGAATCAGATCGCTATTGAACGCCGATAGTGCGCCATTGGGCGCGGGCGGCCGAACCACGACGCCCGATAAGCGTGGCGCCCGCCCATCGACAAAGCCACGACGTGTGTAGTCATCCACCAGATATTCGCCGATCACCTTGGCCGTGCCATAAGATAGCGTTGGCATTGGTGTCGTTGAATCGAGAATCACCTGTGGCAACGGTTGTCCAAATACGGCAATCGAGCTTGCGACTACGATACGCGGGACCGTGCGAAGGCTGCGGCAGGCCTCAAGCACCAGGCGTGTGCCGTCGAGATTGGTCGCGAACCCCGCGTCAAAATTCGCCTCTGCCGCTCCGCTCACCATTCCGGCCAGATGGAAGACGAGGCCGATGTCGGGCGTGACGAGTGATCGGACGAAATCCGGATCGGCGATATTGCCGACATGTGGCTCAAAGCGCGCATCGGTATGGGTGGACGCGATGCAGTCCGCGCCGATCACGCGTTCGCAATCCATGGACCCATCCAGCAACGAGCGAACGAGATGCGTGCCGACGAAGCCCGCGGCGCCGGTGACAAGGATATGCATGAACTTCCTGATCTTTCCGTAGCGTATCAATCGTAGAATCGAACCGATGGTACGGCATCAGCCCGGTTGAGGCACCATTGGTATCGGCGGATCACCCTGTCCGCCGTCAAGGATCGATTGAATGAAGATCAATGTATTAGGTGGTGGACCCGCTGGCCTCTACTTTTCCATTCTGTATAAGAAGGCCAACCCATCCGCCGAGATCACGCTCTTTGAGCGCAACCGCCCGACCGATACGTTCGGTTGGGGTGTGGTGTTTTCCGATGCGACGCTTGGTAATTTCGAGCGCGCAGACCACGAGAGTCATCGCCAGATCGTCGGCACGTTCCGCCATTGGGACAATATCGACACCTGGTTTCGCGGTCGCAAGATCACCTCGGGCGGCCATGGCTTCTGCGGCATCGCCCGCGTGCGCTTATTGCAGATTCTTTCGGCGCGCGCGGAAGACCTCGGCGTTGATCTGCACTATGGCAACGAAGTCAAAGATATTGAAGAGCTTCGCATGGATGCCGATCTGGTCGTTGCATCCGACGGACTGAATTCGATGGCCCGCAGAAAATACGAAACCCAGTTTCAACCCGATGTGGATATGCGCAAGTGCCGCTTCATCTGGCTTGGCACGAAGAAGCGCCTGGATGCGTTCACGTTTTCATTCAAGGAAACCGAGCACGGTTGGTTTGCCCTGCATGCGTACCGCTTCGATGCCGAGCATTCCACGTTCATCGTTGAAACGCCGGAAGACGTGTGGCTCAAACACGGCATCGACAAGATGGAGCAGGACGAATCGATCGCCTTGTGCGAGCGTTTGTTCGCCGATTTATTGGACGGCCACAAGCTCATCTCGAACGCCCGGCATCTGCGCGGCGCGGCAGTCTGGATCAAGTTTCCGCGCATTCTGTGCCGCAAGTGGCATCACGAGAATGTGGTGCTGATCGGCGATGCCGCGCATACAGCGCATTTCTCGATCGGCTCGGGCACCAAGCTCGCGATGGAAGATGCAATCGCATTGGCCCGCACGCTAGGCAGTGGACCGGCGCTGGAAGGCGATGCCGAGACGGCGCGGATCGAGCAGGCGCTCGCGGCATACCAGGCCGAGCGCGAGATCGAAGCGCTGCGCCTGCAAAGCTCGGCGCGCAATCGCATGGAGTGGTTCGAGAATGTGAAGCGCTATGTGCATATGGAGCCGGAGCAATTCACCTATACGTTGCTCACCGGCAGCCAGCGCATCGGGCATGAGAATTTGCGCCTGCGTGATGCAGGGTACGTCGAGAGCGTCGAGCGCTGGGTTGCGCAGCAGGCGGGGCTCGCCGACAAGCCTCTGCCGCCGATGTTCACCCCATTCAAGGCGCGTGGACTGACTCTCTCAAATCGCGTGATGATGTCGCCGATGGCGATGTACTCATGCAGTGAAGGCATGCCCGACGATTTTTACCTCGTGCATCTTGGTTCGCGCGCATTGGGTGGAGCAGGGCTGATCTTCACCGAAATGACGGCGCCCTCGGCTGATGCGCGCATCACACCCGGCTGCGCGGGAATCTGGAATGACGCGCAGCATCAATCATGGCGGCGCATCGTCGAATTCGTGCATGGCAATTCGAACACCAAGATCGGCTTGCAGATCGGGCATGCCGGCCGCAAAGGGTCGACCAAGCTCGCCTGGGAACTCACCGACGAACCCCTTGCTGCGGGCAATTGGCCCTTGGTCTCAGCGTCGCCCATCCCGTACTTGCCGCATAGTCAGGTGCCGCGCGAAGCGACGCGGGACGATATGGATCGCATCAAGCGCGAGACAGTCATGGCGGTCGAGCGCGCAATCGAGATCGGTTTCGACATGATCGAGTTCCACTGCGCACATGGCTATCTCTTCTCCAGTTTTCTTTCGCCGCTCACCAATCAACGGACCGACCAATATGGTGGTTCGATCGAGAATCGCTGCCGTTATCCGCTCGAAGTGTTCAAAGCGATCCGCGCGGTGTGGCCGGCTGATAAACCGATTTCCGTGCGGCTTTCCTGTCACGATTGGTATCCAGGTGGCAACACGGCTGATGATGCGGTGCTGATCGCAAGGATTTTCAAGGAAGCGGGCGCTGATTTGATCGGCTGTTCGTCTGGTCAAGTCGTGAAGAAAGAAAAGCCGGTGTATGGGCGTATGTACCAGACGCCATTTTCCGACCGTGTGCGCAATGAAGTGGGCATCCCGACGATCGCGGTGGGCAACATCTTCGAGTTTGATCACATCAACACGATCATCGCCGCCGGGCGCGCAGACCTTTGCGCGTTGGCGCGGCCTCACTTGGCAGACCCATTCTGGACGCTGCGAGCGGCTGCCGAGCAGCACTACACTGACATCGTGTGGCCCAAGCAGTACTACATGGGTCGACTGCAGTTGGAGCGCAATCTGGACCGGGCGGCGCAGATGGCGATGCAAGCGTGAGAGCGAACGTCATCATGCCAAGCGGCGGGACGGAATGCGAGATTGGAACTGTAGGCCATGCGCCGTACCATTCGGTCACAAGGAGGCAATCAATGCAACGACCAAACGAGTTATCGGGACATGAATTGACACGACGCTCGATCCTTGGTGTCGCCGCCGCCGGAGCGCTGCTTGCGATGCGTCCCTCGTTCGGGCAACAAGGTTCGCCGGCGGTATCTATTCCTCGCGCCAAGGGCCCGCGCGTTTGGCTCGATATGGACCAGGCTGAACTCGACGCCGCTTACGATCAGAGCGTCTATGCGCCGAACCTCTCGCAAATCGTCAAGCGCTATGCCACCAACAGCGACGCCGTTCGTGCCCGCTTGGGCGTGCCGCGGCGCATCGCGTACGGCCCCACGGCGATCGAGGGCCTCGACATTTATGCGACCAAGCGCCCCAATGCGCCGGTCAATATCTTTATTCATGGCGGTGCGTGGCGCGGCGGGCTTGCCAAGGATTCCGCGTATCCCGCCGAACTGTTCGTCAATGCCGGCGCGCACTATGTCGTGCCCGATTTCATCAATGTGCTGGAGTCGGGCGGGGATCTCATGCCGATGGCACAGCAGGTGCGACGTGCGGTGGCATGGGTGTATCGCAATGCGCGAAGCATTGGCGCTGACCCGGAGCGCATCTATGTGTCCGGCCATTCTTCGGGTGGCCACCTCGCAGGGGTGGTCCTCACGACCGATTGGCGGAAGGAATTCGACCTGCCGAACGACACGGTGAAGGGCGTGCTCTGTTGCAGTGGCATGTTCGACCTGAAGCCGGTGCGTCTATCGGCGCGCAGTTCGTATGTGAAATTTACCGACGAAGTCGAGCAGGCGCTTAGCGCGCAACGCCATCTCAATCGTATCCATGTCCCGGTCATCGTCGCATACGGCACGCTTGAAACGCCTGAGTTTCAGCGCCAGGCGCGCGATTTCGCCGCGGCGGTTACGGCCGCGGGCAAGCCGGTGCGGCTACTGGTCGGCGAGGGTTACAACCACTTCGAAATGCCGGAGACGCTGGCCAATCCGTATGGACTCTTGGGGCGCGCGGTGCTGGATCAGATGAAGCTTGCGTAGGCGTCCAGCCGCAAGCACATTGACTGCGCGTATCGGTCGGCCTTCGACGCCGATGCTATAGTTCAAGGCATTCGCGCGACAACATCGATGCCGCGATTTTCGATTCTCCGCCTGAAAAGAGTCCAGCCAATATGATCATCGACTGCCACGGTCACTACACGACCGCCCCAAAACAGCTTGACGCCTATCGGAAAAGCCAGACCGATGGGTTGAACGATGCAAAACACGTCCCGTCCAAGGGCTCGCTTGGGATTTCTGACGACCAGATCCGTGAAAGCCTGGAAGGCGCGCAGCTCAAGATCCAACGCGAGCGCGGCACCGATCTCACGATTTTCTCGCCGCGTGCGATGGGCATGGGCCACCATATCGGCAATGAGACCACCAGCATCCACTGGTCGGAGCATTGCAATGAGCTGATCTATCGGGTCTGCAATCTTTATCCGAAAAATTTTGTTGGCGTTTGCCAATTACCGCAGTCGACCGGCGTGCCACCCAAGAACAGCATTCCTGAACTGGTGCGTTGCGTGAACGAATTCGGATTCATTGGGCTTAACCTGAATCCCGATCCATCGGGTGGCCATTGGTCCGATCCGCCGCTGACCGATCGCAAGTGGTGGTATCCGATCTACGAGAAGATGGTCGAGCTTGATGTGCCCGCGATGATCCATGTGAGCGGATCGTGCAACCCGCATTTCCATGCGACCGGCGCGCATTACATCAATGGCGATACCACCGCGTTCATGCAATTCATTACCGGTGACATCTTCAAGGATTTCCCGACCATTAAATTCATCATCCCACATGGCGGCGGTGCGGTGCCTTATCACTGGGGTCGCTATCGTGGCCTGGCGCAAGACATGGGCAAGCCACCGATGAAGGATCTCTTGCTCAACAACGTCTACTTCGATACTTGCGTGTATCACCAGCCGGGCATCGATCTCTTGCTGAAAGTGATTCCCGCCGACAACATCCTCTTCGCCTCTGAGATGGTGGGCGCGGTGCGTGGCATCGATCCGGAAACCGGTTTCCATTTCGACGATACCAAGCGTTACATCGAAGGCAGCAAAACCCTCAGCGCCACTGATAAAGAAAAAATCTACGCCGGCAACATCAGCAAGGTGTATCCGCGCTTTGCCAAACGCGCGAAGAAGGGCTGATCGATGCGCGTTTTGATGCAAGCGGCAGCCGCCATGCTGTCGCTGTTGCTGGCGCACGGCGCGAGCGGTCAGGCCTATCCGCAAAGACCGGTGCGCTTCATTGTTCCGGGCGCGGCGGGTGGGCCGACCGATGTGCCGGCGCGCTTGGTGGCCGAAGGATTGTCGGCGTTAACCGGTCAGCGTTTCGTCGTCGAAAACCGCATCGGGGCGGGTGGCATCATCGCGGGTGAAACCGTGGCGCGCGCCGAGCCCAATGGCTACACCTTGCTCTATGGCAATTCGAGCTTGTACGCGATCAATCAGGCGCTGTTTGAGAAGATGCCCTACGACCCGGTCACATCGTTTGTGATGATCGGCATGGCGACCAACTCGCCGCAACTGCTGGTGGCCAATCCGAAGCTGCCGTATCAGACGATCAAAGAGTTTCTCGATTACGCGAAAGCCAATCCCGGCAAGGTCAATTTCGCATCGGGTGGGACAGCCACGCTGCCGCACCTCACCTATGAATTGATGCGGCTCACTACTGGCTTACAGGCGCTGCATGTGCCCTACAAAGGTGGCGCACCGGCTGCCACTGCGGTGATCGCGGGTGAGGCCGACGTATTGTTTGATCTCATCCGCACGCGCGTGCAATCCGGCGAGCTGCGGGCGCTGGCGATCACCGGTAAATCGCGCGATCCGGATCTGCCTACGGTGCCGACGATGGCGGAAATCGGTTATCCGGAGATGACGTCCACCTCCTGGACCGGCATCGCTGGCCCGGTCGGTACGCCGAAAGAAATCGTTCTGTATCTCAACACCAAGATCAATGAACTCATTGCGCAGCCCGATTTCCGAACCAAGGCGAGGGTGATCGGCATTGTTCCGCAAGGCGGCACGCCCGAAGAGTTCGCCGCGCATGCGAGCGCCGAGCGGCTGAAATGGGCGCGCGTCGTCAAAGAATCGGGCGCAAAGGCCAACTGACATGGCGCAGTTGGTTGCTGCATTCGGGTCTTCGCATAGCGTGATGCTGCCTGCCACGTTGGAGGACTGGCTGACCCGCTTTCGCGAAGCCGACAAGCGCCTGCCGTTTTTCGATCGCGAAGGCAAACGAATCACATTCGATGAAGTATTGGCGCGAGCGCCGACCAATGCCGAGGCGCTCATTACGCCTGCGGCGATCACCGCGCGATTCAATGATGTACAGCAGGCGATGGCAAGACTGAAAAGCGAGATCGAGGCGGCGAAGCTCGATGCTCTGGTGATCGTGGGGGATGACCAATACGAACTCTTTCACGATCGATTGATGCCTGCGATCAGCATTTATTACGGCGGCACGATTCGCAATGCCGTGCGCAAACCGGTGGCCGAGGGTGATTGGTACCGGCGTGCGCAGATGCGACGATACGAAGAAAGCGCTGATGTTCATTATCCGTGCCACGCGTCGCTCGCCTTGCATTTGATCGAGGGCCTCACGGAACGTGAGTTCGATGTGACCGCGCTCGCAAGCCTCGCCGATGATCAGCATGAAGGCCATGCGTATTCGTTCATTCATCGCTGGTATTTGCAGGACCAAGGCGTGCCGATTGTTCCGGTGTTCATGAACACCTACAACCCGCCCAATCCGCCGACGCCCAAGCGATGCGCCCGCTTCGGTGCGGAGCTGCAATCGCTCATCGCGGAATTTCCGGGCGACCTGCGGGTTGGCATCCTCGCCTCCGGCGGGCTGTCGCATTTCGTCGTCGAGGAAGAAATGGACCGCGCAATTCTTGCCGCACTGGAGCGTAAGGACATCGAGTATCTCGCCGGCCTCGATCCGCGCAGGCTTAAGGCGGGCAGCTCGGAAATTCGCAACTGGATAGTCATCGCGGCGGCGGCCATGGATCTCGATTTGTACTGGTCGTCCTATACGCCCGGCTACCGGACGCCCGCGCTGACCGGAACGGGGCTTGCATTCGCCGCCTGGCGATAATCGATGTTGCCGTAACCAAGGAGTTCCGCATGTCTAACCCCCCGTATCGCGCTGATCAAGTCGGCAGCCTGCTGCGCGATCCCGAATTGAAAGCAGCGCATGAGCAATCATTGGCCGGTCAGTACGATCCGGTCGCGCTGCGTGCCTTGCAGGATCGCTGTATTCGCGATGTGATTCGGCTGCAGGAATCGATCGGCTTTCATGCGATTACCGATGGTGAATTCCGTCGTTCTTCCTTCTCGGGCGATTTCATCGAGAAGCTGGATGGCGCAAAAACGCCCGGGCATCTGGCCGTGCCGAACACCGCAAGCGGCGATAAAGAACGTACGGCTGCGCCGGGCAAGCGCTTCGCGCCGCGCGCATTCACCGTGTCGAGCAAGTTGCGCCACTCGCAGCCGATCGAAGTCGAGAGCTTCAAGTTCGTGAAGGCGAACACGACGCGCACCGCTAAGCAGGCCATGCCATCGCCAACGATGCTGCTACGTGGTGGGCGTGGTTCGGTGAGTGTCGCGGTGTATCCCGATCTCGCTGAATTCCACGACGACATCGCGCGGGTCTACATCGAAGAACTGCGGCAATTGGGCGCGGCGGGCTGCACCTATGTGCAAATGGATGACACCAACTACGCGTATCTCTGCGATGCACAGTTGCGCGAGGTGTTTCGGCAGTGGGGCGATGATCCGAAGGATATGCCCGATCGATTTGCGGCGCTGATCAATAAAATCATCGCGGGCAAGCCGGCCGGCATGACGGTGGGTATTCATCTTTGCCGCGGCAATTCATCCGGACAATGGGCGGCCGAAGGTGCTTACGAACCGATCGCCGACAAGCTTTTCAATCAACTCGATGTCGACGGATTCTTTCTCGAATACGACGACGAGCGATCGGGAGGTTTTGAGCCATTGCGGTTTTTTCCGAAGCGCACCAATAAGCGGATCGTGCTTGGCCTTGTCAGCACTAAATCAACGGTGGTGGAAACGAAGGATGCACTGAAGCGTCGCATCGAGCAGGCGGCGAAATACGTGCCGCTTGAGAAGCTCTGTTTGAGCCCGCAGTGCGGATTTGCGAGCACGTACCGCGGCAATCCGCTGACGCAGGAGATGCAACGCCGCAAGCTCGAACTCGTCGTCGAAACGGCGATCGATGTCTGGGGCACCGCGAAATAGCTTTCGCGGGCTGTGTCCTTGGTGAATTACGCCCGTCACTCCCGCCCCCGATTAAAGCCTTCGAGGGCAGGCTCCAGCGTGGGCCCAGAATTCTTCCGCGTGTGGATTCAAGCGCACACTGGATTCCCGCCTGCGCGGGAATGACGACTCTGGGCGCATTCGCGCGAATAGCAATGAACTGCTATGCGAACGCCGGCATCACCTTGTCGGCGAACATATTGAGCGTGCGGAACGCGTCGTCATCGTTCGACCCGCCGAAGTTGATCTGCATCGAGGCCTCGATCTCGCCGAATGACTCGGTGAGACGGTGAATTTGATCGATCACTTGGCTCGGCGAACCGACGAACGCCGCATTGTTCGCGATGATCGTATCGGGCTTGGTGGCAAGAATGCTCGCGACCATTTTGTCGTAGCCGACGTATTGGGCTGACGACTTGCCTTGCCATGAGGTGACCGCGTCGGCAAACGTCTCGAGATAACGGTTCATGATTTTCTCAAAGCCCGCGCGTGCGACCGGATAGGAATCGGCCATGCAGCAGAACTGCGCGACCTGCACTTTCTCTTTGCCGGCGCCATGACCCGACTCGGCCCACACGCGCCGATAGGTCTTGACGAAGGCTTCCAGCGCACCCGGTTTGCCTGCGTACGGGACGATCATGATGTTGAAGCCGTTCTTGGCGGCGTAGATGAACGATTCTTCGGAGGAAATCGCTGCGATCCAAACGGGTGGAGTGGGTTTTTGCACAACCCGGGGCATCAGGTGAACATCCTCAAGCTGCCAATGTTTGCCTTTATAGGTGACGCTTTCTTCGGTCCACAGCTTGCGAATGATCGCGATGCCCTCCTCGAAGCGACTGCGGCTTTCTTCCATCGATACACCGAACACTTCGAATTCCTTTGGCAAAAAGGCGCGTCCAAAGCCTGCATCGAGCCGGCCGTTGCTCATGTTGTCGAGCATCGCCAGATCACCGCCTAAGTGGGCAGGATGGTGAAACGCCGGAATGACCGCACCGGTAATCAACCGAATGCGCTTGGTGCGGGCCGCGATCGCGGAGAGAAACACGCAGGGATTGGGCGAATGACCGCCGTAATCGTAGAACGAATGCTCGACCGTTTTGATGCTGTTGAAGCCAAGCAGGTCCGCCCGCTCGGCAAGACGCAGGCATTGGTCGTAGTACTTGGCTGTCGTGTTATCAGCCGGACGAAACGCGGGGAAGAAATTGATGCCGAACTTCATGGGCGGCCCTGTGATCGTGAATCGCCAGGAAGGGGGAAGGGGGCCCTGGCCGATGCTCGATTTTAACCACAGAGAGGCAAATCATTCTGACGGCAGGTTAAATCCCTGCATGATCAAGTGCGGCCGCCAGATTGCGCTGGGGCGTCAGAGGGTGCGCGATGGACGCAGCGCGGGGGACCTCACTTGGCGCGAAGTCCCCCAACTTCGCGAGGGCAGCGTGCGCCCCGCTCTAGTGATGCTTTAGTTCGGCTTGGCGCCCTTCGCGGCGCTCGCGCCGGCCGCTTGTTCGCGTCGAGCGACTGCGACCGCTGCAATAACGCGGCCAATCTGCTGGTGAAAGTTGGCGAGCGTGTCGTAGTTCATCACCACGCGCGACGCTAGCCGACCATTGACCGGATTCGGCGCTTTCTTGCCCGATCGCGTGAGGCGGGTAACGGCTTGGATGGTCGCCGGATCCAGAAATCCAAAATCCACCACTGCCATGCCTGCGCCTGGGCTTACGTTCGTGAAGTTCGTAAACACCGGCATGTCTGATGAACCGGACGGATTGAGCTGAATCGCCATTTGCGGTTGCTTGGCGGTGTCGGCTTCAGCTTCTGTGGTGGCAGCGGTGGCAGTCTTGGTGCTCATGATGGTCAGAGGTCCTTTTTTGTCATTGACGGCGGCGAGTGAAACGAGATGTCACCGCGAAGAGCAATGTTAGAGTCGAACTGTCGTCACACCGCGCGCAACCTTTTGAAAATGCGAACTTCTCCACGGACCCTCTGCCGTTGCAGCGCATCGTGTCGGTGTTGATCAACGCGTGGATGATGATGCGCGCACCGGCTGATCGCGATCTATTCGCGAAGGGTATCAAGACGACGATGTGCGAGCGATTCACCCTGCGGATCGCTTTTGAGAAATGGCGTACGCTCGTGTTGCTGTGGGCTTGCCGCAAAAAGCGCGCGCGGGATCGACCCCGCGCCTGATAAGACGCAGGGGGAGATCAATGCCAACTGTCGAGTTACCCGTCTGGCTAGTCGTCGTCGTTGGGCTGCTCGCGATCTGGGCGCTGCTCGAGCGCCTGCTGCTGCCCTCGGTTCGCTGGCTCATCCGCAGCCGTGCCCAAAAAGTCATCGATGAAGTCGGTGCGCGACTGTCGATTCAAATCCGTCCGTTTCAGCAGACCAATCGCCGCGCACTGATCGATCGCCTCATCTTCGATGACAAGGTGCAGCATGCGATGCAAAGCTAAGCGCGCGAACACCATATGCCGCGCGAAGTGGCGCTTGACCAGGTGCGCCGCTATGCGCGCGAGATCGTCCCGGCGTTCAATGCGTACATCTACTTTCGCATCGGCTATTGGCTTGCCAAGAAGATCTCGCGGTCGATCTATCGTGTGCGCATCGGCTATACCGACGATGCGGGGCTCGCGAGCGTCCCGGAAAACGCGACCGTGGTGTTCGTGATGAATCATCGTAGCAACATGGACTACATCCTCGCTTCCTACCTCGCGGCGGAGAAGGCGGCGCTCTCGTATGCGGTGGGGGAGTGGGCGCGCATCTGGCCGCTGCAGCAACTCATCCGTTCGATGGGTGCGTATTTTGTGCGGCGGAACTCCAAAGACGATTTGTACCGGCGCGTACTCGAACGCTATATCAGCATGGCCACCGAAGCAGGCGTAACCCAAGCGATGTATCCGGAAGGCGGTTTATCGCGCGACGGTCGCATGCGCGAGCCGCGCTTTGGCGTGCTCGACTACATGCTGCGCGGCTTTCACTTGCACGGCGATCGCGATCTGATTTTCGTGCCGGTCGGCCTCAACTACGACCGCACCTTGGAAGACCGCACCTTGCTCCTCGCGGCCGAGCCCGGTACGCACCGTCCCGGCGTTGTTCGTGCTCTCGTCAACACGATGAAGTTTGTCGGTAACCAACTCTGGTTGCTGATGCGCAGCCGCTGGCATCGATTTGGCTATGCGTGTGTGAACTTCGGAACGCCGGTCTCGGTGAGACACTATTGCGATGCACGCGGCATCGCTTTCGCGCAACTCGATCGCGAAGCGCGCCTGCGTGAAGTATCCAGCCTCGGCCAGCATTTGATGGGTGAGATCGGCAAACTCATTCCGGTGTTGCCGGTGCCGTTGGTTGCTACGGTGTTGCTTGAGCGCGCCGGCACGCCGATCAGCGAATTCGAGTTGAAATCGTCGGTCGCGGCGCTGGTGAAGCGCCTGGAAGCAAGCGGTGCACGCATTTACCTGCCGCGTAGCGATTGGGACTATGCGGTGACCGCGGGTCTGCGCATGCTCACCGAGCGGCGCCTCGTGATGATCCAGGACGGCTTATTTGTCGCACGCGAGAACGAGCTACCGCTCGTACGGTACTATGCGAACGCGATTGCCCATTTGATCTGAGCCCAATGCACCGAATTCTTTTCTCGCTGATCGTCGCGCTCGTGCTGAGCCCGATTGGCGCGATGGCGCATGCCAATCAGCACTTCGATTCCGGCCATGGCGATCCGTTTCACGCCAACCATGAAGCGGGTGTGCCCTGCGGGCTGTGCGCCGCGTTTGTCACGCTGGAGCAAGCCGCCCCCGGTTCGCAAGCACAGCCATTGCAAGTTGGGAACGCGGTGCCCCCAGCGCTCGAAGCGTTGCAGGGCATTGTGGTTCGATCCTTCTTCTATTTCTTTCAGCGCACGCCACCGGCCTTCCTTTGAACCACTGACGTTGACGCCCTGCCATGCAGGGTATTGAGCACGCACGTTCAAATGGAGGCTTTCGATGGCCAAGATTCATGCGGTCGTCATGTCGGCCGCGCTCGCAACGATCATGGCGCATGGCGCCTACGGTCAGTCGCAGGATGCGTTGACCGAAATTCGCAAACAGATTCAATCCCTCAAGGAAGAGTACGAATCGCGTATTCAGGGACTGGAACGGCGGCTTGCCGCTGCCGAGGCAAAGAGCGCGCAAGATGCGCGCGCGGCGAATCCTGCGCGTGACGACATCGTTCGGTCGCAACCGGGCGACTCAAGCGCGTCGCGACAGGATCGCGAGAACGCGTTCAATCCGGCCATCTCGCTGATCATGCAGGGGCGGAACGCCAACCTCTCACGCGACCCGAATACCTATCGGATCGGTGGGTTCATGCCCGCCGGTGTCGAGGGGCCGGGCCCACGTGGATTGAGTCTGGCCGAGACCGAGCTTGCGATCAGCGCCGCGGTGGATCACAACTTTTCCGGTCATTTCGTCGGCGCCCTCGCGCCCGAGGGTGGCGTCGAAGTCGAGAACGCCTACTTTCAGACGTCGTCACTTGGCCGTGGCGTCACGCTGAAGGGCGGTCGCTATTTCTCGGAGATCGGCTATCTCAACAAGCAGCATCAGCATTCATGGGACTTCATCGACGCACCGCTCCCCTACCGGGCATTCCTCGGCGGTCAACTTGGCAACGATGGTGTGCAGTTGAACTGGGTGGTCCCGGCTGATCTGCTGGTCGCGTTCGGCGCCGAGGTGGCCAATGGCCGATCGTTCCCTGGCGGGGACCACAAGCGCAATGCGCCGCGCCTTGCTGCTGTCTTTGGTCATGTCGGCGGCGATCTAGGTATGAGCCATAGTTGGCGTACCGGGCTCTCCTATCTGCACGCATCGTCCGATGAGCGGCGTTACCAGGATCTCAGCAGCACGGGCGTTGGCGTGACGAACAGCTTCGCCGGACGGAGCAAATTGTGGATCGCGGATTTTGTTTGGAAGTGGGCGCCTGAGGGCAACGCGACGCAACGCAGTCTTAAACTTCAGGCCGAGTACTTTCTGCGCGACGAAGACGGCCGCCTGACCTTCGATACCGACGCCGCCGTGGGCGGGCCATTGCCAGGTGCGTATGCAGCACGTCAGCGCGGCTGGTACGCGCAAGCCACCTATCAGTTCATGCCGCGCTGGCGGCTTGGCATGCGCTACGATCGTCTGGAGAGCGGTGTGGCGCGCATCGAACAGATCGCCAATGGCACGCTTGCCGCCGCCGACTTCCCGGCGCTTGCGTCGTACCGGCCGTCGATCGCGACCGCCATGATCGACTGGTCCTCAAGTGAATTCAGCAGGCTGCGCTTGCAATATGCGCGCGATCGATCGCGTCCGGATGCCATCGATCATCAGATTTTCCTGCAATACATCATGAGCTTTGGCGCCCACGGCGCCCACGCTTGGTAGGGGCGGAACATGTTTGCTCGATTCTGCATGATCCTTGTTGCGCTCACTGTCGCGCAACCCGGCAATGCCGCGATTGAAGTGTTTGCCTGCGAACCGGAGTGGGGCGCGCTCGTCACCGAATTGGCTGGTGACAAAGCGAAGGTGTACGTGGCGACCACCGCCGCGCAGAACGTCCATCACATTCAGGCGCGGCCAAGCCTCATCGCCGCCGTGCGCCGCGCCAATCTCGTGGTGTGCACCGGCGCGGACTTGGAGGCCGGGTGGCTGCCGATCCTGATCCGCGAGTCGGGGAATGCGACGATTCAGCGCGGTCGGCCAGGCTATTTCGAGGCGGCGCGATACGTAGCCATGATGGACATCCCAACACGCCTTGATCGCAGCGACGGCGACGTGCACGCCATGGGCAATCCGCATGTGCACACCGATCCTCGCAATCTGCCGCCGATCGCGGCGGCGCTCTCCAATCAGCTGGCGATCCTCGACGCCGGCAATGCCGCGATGTACGGTGAGCGGTTGGAGAATTTCACCAATCGCTGGCGCGACGCGCTCGCCAAGTGGGAACAGAAGGCCGCATCACTGCGTGGTATCGCCGTCGTCGAGCATCACCGCTCGTTTAGCTATCTATTCAATTGGGCGGGGATCAGAGTGGTGGGCTATCTGGAACCCAAACCCGGCGTGGAGCCCTCGACCGGCCACCTCGCATCGCTTCTCGAACGGCAGAAGACCGACCGGGCACGGCTCATTGTGCGTGCCTCGTTCAACGATCCGCGCGCATCGCAATGGTTCGCCGAACGCGCCAAAATTCCGGCGATCGTTCTGCCGTATTCGGTGGGTGGCAATGCCTCCTCGAAGGATCTGTTTACCTGGTTCGACAGCATGATTGACCTTCTTGTCGCGGCCAGCCAATGAACGCGGACGCACTCACCCTGTCCATTCTCGGCCCCGCCTTGGCCGCGGGGATGCTGGTGCTCGCGACCCATGTACCGCTTGGCATGCATGTTCTCAAGCGCGGTATCGTCTTCATCGATCTTGCCATCGCGCAAATCGCCGGTCTTGGTGTGATTGTCGCCGATCGGCTCGGCTGGGAACCTAGTACTTGGGCCGGTCAAGGTGCCGCGCTCCTGGCTGCGCTCGCAGGCGCTGTATTACTCACATGGACCGAGCGCCGGTGGCCGCATATTCAAGAGGCGCTCATTGGCACGCTCTTTGTGCTTGCGGCGACCGCCGCGACCCTGCTCCTGGCAGGCGATGCGCATGGCGGCGAACATCTCAAGGATCTTCTCGTCGGTCAGATCCTGTGGGTCTCTTTCGAACAGATCCTGTCGATGGCGATCGTGTCGATCATCGTCTTCGCAACATGGTTCGCGAAGCGCCGATCGTTCGGACGCGTCACCTTTTATCTCGCGTTCGCGTTGAGCGTCACTGCCTCAGTACAACTCGTTGGCGTCTACCTCGTCTTTGCCAGCCTTATCGTGCCCGCGCTCGCGGTCCACGCCATGACGCGCGGCGCGCTGAAGAGTGCCTATGCAATTGGCATCATTGGCTACGTAATTGGACTTGCTGCCTCGGCGATCTTCGACCTGCCGTCTGGGCCGCTGGTGGTCTGGACGCTTGCCGTATGCGCCATCGTATTTGCATTGGGGCGACATTATCTCGCGCGTTTTGCTGTAGTAGCCTGATCGCTCGACGATCTACGCCGCCCTGCATCGTCGCGCCGCGGCAGGCCAAGCGCAATGATCGCGCCCAGCACATTACCGCCAGCGGCGATCATGACCGCCACACCATAGCCTTGGGTTTGATCGAACAGCCAACCCGCGAGCACGGGCAGCGTGACCGCGGCAATACACCATGCGATATAGAGACGGCTCGCGATACGCCCGAAGGCGTTCTTCTGCCAGTATTGTGCGATGACGCCGGCCGATGAACCCGAGATGAAACCGTAACCCATGCCAATCATCATCAGGGCAGGAATGGCAATGAGCGGCCCGGGCCAGAGCGTCAAAAGCAAAGCGCCGGTCAGCGAAAACAAGTGAGCACCCGCCGCGACATGTGGCATCGGAAAGCGGTCCACGAGCCAGCCGCCACCTATCCTTGCCCCCGCGATTGCGCCGGTGATCACCGTCGTTGCGCCCAACGCAAGAATGGTCTGGCCGCCATAGGCCAACATGATGCCGGCCGCTTGGCTCATTACCGTGAGGCCCGCTGCGGCGGCAAGAAAAAACACCATGAAGAGCCGCATGAAAACACCCCGGCGTTCATCGTCCGCGGTAATAGGTGGCAAGGACGCATCATGCATGCGGATGTCGGCTAGTCGAATCAATCCCGCGGCGATCACGGCCGCGACCGCAATGACGACCGCGAGTCCGAACATCGTCGCGCGCAATCCATGGGCCGCAATCGCCCAACCAAACAGTGGCGTGCCAATCATCGCGCCAATCGGGAACAGGCTCACTACATAACCGTTGACGAGGCCGCTCATCGTGGTAATCGTCTGATTCACGCCTTGTTGCACGACGATGAATACGCAGCCGCCTCCCAATCCAAACAGCACCCCATAGCCGATTGCAAAATGGGCGAGGCTGGTGGCAGTGGCCGTCAGATAAAGCCCCACCGCGCTTGTCACGCCGCACAGCAGCAACAGTGCAACCGGCGACATGATCCGGTAAAGGCGTGGTGCGAAATTCATGCCGGCGGTGAAGCTCACACTGGCCAAGCCGAACACGATGGTCATTTCGGTGCGGCCAATTGCGAGCATCGCCTCCATCGGTTTGAGGAAGACGCTGAACGCGTAGATTGTTCCGAACGGCAGATTAAGTGCGGTGGCCGCGGCGATCGCAATGCCGGAACGTTGGGCAGGTGTAAAACGGTTCATCGCAGGATTGTCCCATCAACGATCGCTGCCGTGAGACTCGCGTCCGCCGACTATCGCTTCTTCGCTTCCTGCAATACCTCGATACCGACTTCGATCGTGGTGTCGTTGGCCGAGATGCTCACCTCCCCATCCTGAATCAGGCAATGAATGCGCATGGTTCGTTCGGCGAGCGCGGCAAGGGCCTGGGTTGATTCGGCGGATAGATGCGCGACCATGAGATTGTCGAGACGCGCAAGCTCACCGCGATAGTCGCTCCACCATTTCTCTGCGCCGCGACCATAGGTGTACACGCTCAGCCGTTTCGATCGTCCAGCAGCACGGCGCAGCAGCTTGGGGTCCGGGACGCCGACATCGATCCAGTGCGTTATGGTGCCGGTGAGGTCGTGTTGCCAAAGATCCGGTTCATCGGCGGCGCTGAGTCCATTGCCGAATATCAGCGCGGGATCGGCGTTGAGTGCGAACGTCAAGAGACGCACCATCATGCGCTCGTCCGTCTCGGAGGAATGGCGCGCAAGCGTCAATGCGTGAGTCTGATAATAATGGCGGTCCAGGTCGCTCATTTGCAACTCGGCTTTGAAGACCGTCGCTTTTTGCGCCATCGAAGCCTTTCAAATGAACGTGGATGACAAGGCAGGGCCGCGCAATGCTACGCGCATATAAAAAAGCTTAGGAGACAATTGAATGACCACCACCCAACATGTTTCTCGATTGGCGACCAATCCACTCTTTCGATCGCATCGGATGAAGCTTGGCGTCATGGCGTTCAATTGCAGCCATGGCTCGACCATCACGACCGCCGAAGGCGCCTGGGAATTGCACTGGGGTGACACCAAGAAGATCGCGAAGATGGCCGATCGGGCAGGCTTGGATGTGTTGCTGCCAGTGGGGCGTTGGCGCGGTTACGGCGGGCCGACCAATTTCAATAACAGCACCTACGAGAGCTTTACCTGGGCGTCTGCCTTGGGGGCGATGACCGACCAGATCGCCGTCTTTGCGACCTGTCATGTGCCGCTGGTGCATCCGATCATGGCGGCAAAGATGGCAACGACAGTCGATCATGTGAGCGGCGGTCGCTTCTGTTTGAACGTGGTGTGCGGATGGTTCAAAGACGAGTTTGAGATGTTCGGCGCGGAATGGCGCGAGCATGATGTGCGCTACGAATACGCCACCGAGTGGGTTGACTTGATGCGCAGGGTCTGGTCGGCAGAAAAGGAATTTGATTACTCGGGCCGATTCTTTCAATCAAAGCGTGCCTGGAGCCAACCCAAGCCCATCCAGCAGCCCTTTCCACCGATCATGAATGCGGGCGGCTCGGAGGCCGGACAGCATTTCGCGGCCACCGTCGCCGATATGAATTTCGTCATTCTGCGCAATCAGGATTTCGACGGTGGTAAGGCGCAGATCGACAAACTGAAATCGAAGGCCCGGGCGGTCTGCCGCGAGGTACAGGTATGGATCCATGTGTATGTCGTGGTGCGGGACACCGAACAGGAGGCGCGTCGTTACCTGAACTACTACGTGCGCGAGAAAGGCGACTATGAGGCGGTCAACAATCTCCTCACGATTTTCGGCATGCAATCGAAAACACTCGATCCGAAGGTGCTCGATGAGTTTCGTTTCCATTTCATCGCCGGGCATGGCGGCTATCCGCTAGTCGGAACACCGGCGCAAGTCGTCGATCAGCTTGAAACGCTTACGCGCATGGGAGTCGATGGTTGTCTCATCTCGTGGGTCAACTATGTCGATGAACTGAAGCAGTGGATCGATGAGGTCAATCCGTTGCTCGAACAGGCTGGATTGCGTCAACGCTATAACCCTCAATAAGGAGCCGCGCATGATTCGAATATTGCTGACCTGTTGCGTCCTCTTCGCTCCCGCGATTGCTTTCGCGCAGGAGTGGCCTGCTCGTCCACTGCGGCTCATCGTACCGGCCCCACCGGGTGGTGCACCAGATGCAATTGCGCGCATCGTCGGCCAGCGTCTCGGAGATCGGCTTGGGCAGCAGGTCGTCATCGACAATCGCGGAGGCGGCGGTGGCATCATCGGCGCTGAAGTGGCGGCTAAGACTGCGCCAGATGGTTACACCCTCGTGCTCGGTTATGCGGGGCCGTTCTCGATCAATCCCGCGCTACAAGAGAAGCTGCCCTACGACGCGGTCAAGGACTTCGCGCCGATCACGATGCTTGCCACGAGCCAGAATATTCTTGTGGTGCATCCGACCTTCGCGCCACGATCGATCGTGGAATTCATCGCGCTCGCCAAGGCGCGTCCCGGCGCGATCAACTACGCATCGGGCGGTACCGGACAATCGACCCATCTATCGATGGAATTGCTGATGCTGATGGGCGAATTCAAGCTCACGCATATTCCGTATAAAGGGGCCGGCCCGGCTCTCGCGGATGCGCTTGGCGGGCGGGTCGAGGCGCACTTCATTTCGGTTCCGCCGGCGCTGCCGCATCTCAAGAGCGGCAAACTCGTTGCCATTGGCGTGACGGGAACCAAGCGTTTGGCAACGCTGCCGGACGTGCCGACCATTGCCGAGGCCGGCCTTCCAGGCTATAGCGTTGAAACCTGGTATGGGCTGTTCACCCGCGCCGGCACGCCATTACCTGTCGTCGCGCGATTGCATAGTGAAGTGATAGCGATTCTCAAGACACGCGAAATCGAGGAGTTGTTCGACCGCCAAGGTCTTGACATCGGGGGCGGCAGCGCGAGCGATCTTGGCAAGTTTCTCGATGCCGAAATCACCAAGTGGCGGCGCGTCATCAAGGCGGCCGGTATCAAACCGGAGTAAGAAATTGCCGATCACGGGGACACCGATATACTGAACGGAAGAGCGGCGCCAAAGCACGCGCCGGTTCCAACCCCCCAAGGAGAATCGCATGCATTCGATCCGCTTAGCGAGACTGCCGGTCATGCTCGGTGGTTTGCTGGCCCTTTGTGCGTTGGCCGCATCCAACCTGACCGTCGCACAGACCTATCCGTCGCGGCCAATCACCATCGTTGTGGTGCTCACGCCCGGTTCCGGACTCGATGTGGTGGTGCGCACCTACGCCGAACGGCTTTCCAAGGTCTTCGATCGGCCGGTCATCGTCGAAAACAAACCCGGCGGCGGACAGATGGTCGCGATCAATCAGGTCATGGCGCAGCCGGCCGATGGTCATACCTTGGTCGTCGTGACGAGCGCGGCGATGTCGATCAACCCAACCATATTCAAAACGCTTTCGTATGATCCGCAAAAAGATTTTGTGCCGATCTCGCTCTATTTGAAATCGCCGTTCGTGTTGGTGACCAATCGCGATGTGCCGGTGCGAACAGTAAACGAGTTGATCGCCTATGCAAAAGAGCGTCCAGGACGGCTTGCATATAGCTCACCTGGCGTGGGTGGGGCGCCGCATCTGGCGGTCGAAATGATGAATCAGCGCTTTGGCTTGTCGATGACGCATATTCCGTACAAGAGCACCGCGCAGGCGATTCTCGATGTGGTCGCGGGCACCGTGCAGCTTGCCTTCGCTGAGGCCGGTGCGTCGCAAGGTTTGATCAAGGACGGCAAATTGCGGCCGCTCGCCGTGTCGTCGACCACGCCATTTAGCACCTTCCCAGACATTCCGACTTTTGCGCAGGCAACCGGTACCCCAGATTTCGAGGCGGTGTCATGGCATGTCTTGATGGCACGGTCTGGCACGCCGCGCGAGATCGTCCTGCGTTTGCATGAGGAAATGAATCGGATCATGCGCACGCAGGATGTCAAGGATCGCGTTGCGAGTCTCGGGTTAATCCCGATTGATCCAATGTCGATCGATGAAGCGAATGCGTTCATGCGTTCGGAAACGACGAAATGGGGTGATCTAGTAAAAAAGCTTGGGCTGGCGGGGACGCAGTAGTTCGCCAAGAGGAGAGTGTGTGATGAGTAAGAACAGCGCGACATCCATTGCGCGCGGTGTGCATCACCTTGCGCTATGCACCGACGACATGAAAATGACGGTCGATTTTTATGTCGACGTCCTCGGTTTTCCGCTGGTTCACGCGATGAAAGTGCCAGCCGGGCTTGGCGCGGGGCCGGCTAATCGTGGCAATCCGCCGTATGAGTCGATCCGGCATTATTTTTTCGATATGGGCAACGACAGCTTGCTCGCGTTCTTCGAGATCCCTAAGGGCAAGGAACCCGCGCATAACAGGAACGCGATCGGTGCGATGCAGCATTGCGCGTTCGTGGTGACACCCGTGCGCTTTCGCGAAATTGAGGCGCGCCTGAAGGCGGCCAATATTCCGTACCGTGGACCGATCCCACAACTGCCGCGGTTAGACGGCATCTATTTCATCGACCCGAACGGCATTCGCCTCGAATTTGCATGCCAGCCCGAAGACGGCGACAATCCATCCGTCATTGATTGTGTATTGCAAACCAAAGCCGAAGCGGGCGCCGAATTGGCCACGTTGCCGGGGGCAACGGCCGAATGGCTCGCCCGACGTGTCGAGTCGCTACCTGCGCATGATTGAGGTGTTCCACACAAGTGTTCCGCATCGCCACCGAGGAGATTTCCAATGAGTGCTAATCCAGTCACGCTGCCAACCAAGACCAAAATGAAGGTCACCTACGCGCCCAAGGACAAGCCGAACTACATCCCGGGCCGTCGTGGGTTTTTCAAGTATCGCGATCTTGGCATCACCGAAGCCACCCATGGCCGTATTCGCGCGCAGATCACGTCCGCGGAAAAAGGCATGTCGGAGCCGACCGGCTGGCACTACCATCAATGCGAGACGCAGATCGTCTATGTGTTGAAGGGCTGGGTTGATCTCGAATTTGAAGACGAGGGCAAGATCCGCGTGTCTGCGGGCGACTCACTCATGATTCCAGGTGGCGCGAAGCACAACGAGACGGCCACGTCAGATGCACTCGAACTGCTTGAAGTGTCGCTGCCCGCCGATATGGGGACGGTTAATTGCGAGGCACCACGCTAGGGTCGAGCTTGACGCGCGGCCATCATGTGCAGGCGCGGTGGGGCAATGGCACGCAATTTAATGCACGCGAGTCATTGCTCGAGGTAAATTGCCCTAGACGGGTTCGGCAACTTTCTGGTTGGCGAGGTGTGCCGCCAGCACGCGCTCCAGCTGTTCCTTGCGGAACGGTTTCGCGAGGTAGTCGTTCATGCCGGCATTGATGCAGCGCTCCCGGTCTCCTTGAATCGCGTTGGCGGTCAACGCGATAATCGGGAGCCTTCTCATGCCGCGCGTTTGCTGTTCCGCGTGCCGGATCGCGGTCGAGGCCTCGTAGCCGTCCATCTCGGGCATTTGACAGTCCATCAGCACGATATCGTAGTGACCGCGCGCCACCGCGTCCACCGCCTCAATCCCGTTTTTCGCACAATCGACGGCAAAGCCGAGCTGCCGGAGCATCGAGACTGCGACGATTTGATTGACCGGATTGTCTTCCGCCAATAGCACATGTCCATGGGCCACCGCAGACGGATCGTGCGGCAGCTTGGTTTGATTCGTGGGTTCTTCGATCGCAATATTCAGAAGTCGGCATACCACTTTCTGAAGTGCCAGACGCCGAATTGGTTTGGGCAGGCATAGCAGGATTCCCGCCTCGCGGGCCGCACGTGCGCTATCGGACGGCATCAACGAAGTGAGCATCAGGATCGGCGGCGCGTCAATCGTTGCATCGTTTCGAATGGCTTGCGCTAATTCGATGCCGTGCATGCCGGGCATTCTCATGTCAATGATTGCGAGGTCAAACCACTTTGCGTCGCGTGCCGCACGTAGGATTGTCAACGCTTCGAATCCATCACATGCGGTGGTCACCTGCATACCGTAGGAGCCGAGCTGCCGGGAGAGGATGTCGCGGTTGGTGGCGTAATCGTCGACCACGAGCGCGCGACGCCCGGTAAGGTTGCCGGGCAGGTGCTCCGGCCGGTGTCCGCTCGCTGGGATCGGTGTGAGTGGGATCGTAAAACGAAAGATCGTTCCCTTGTTTGGCACGCTTTCAACTTCGATCGCCCCGCCCATTGCCTCAACCAACTGCTTCGATATGGTCAAGCCAAGGCCGGTACCACCGTATTTGCGTGTGGTGGATTGGTCGGCTTGAGAAAATGGGCGGAAGAGCCGCTTTAGTTGCTCGGCGCTCATGCCGATGCCGGAATCGATCACGGAAAACCGGACCCAGCATGGGCCGTCTGGCTGCGGTTGGTTCTGGTCGCTCTGTTCCACCACCAACCTGATCTCTCCCGTCTCAGTAAACTTAACCGCGTTGTTCACGAGATTGATCAGGATTTGACGCAATCGGCCTGGATCGCCAGTTGCGTGCATCGGAACGTCATCGTCAATCCGGCAGGTGAGTTCAAGGCCCTTGTCGTGCGCGCGTTCGGCGAGTAGCTCGGCCGCGTCCTCGGCAATTTCCCAAATGTCGATTGGGATCGACTCAAGATCCATCTTGCCCGCTTCGATCTTCGACAAATCCAGAATGTTATTGATGATTCCAAGCAGTGCGTCACCGGACCGATTGGCAATCGTGGCGAACCTGCGCTGCTCCTCGTTGAGCGCGGTGTCGAGCAGGAGATCGGTCATGCCAATTACACCGTTGAGCGGCGTGCGAATCTCATGGCTCATGTTGGCAAGGAATAGCGACTTGGCTTGGTTCGCTGCCTCGGCGGCCTCACGCGCCCGCTTAAGTTCGGTGATGTCGGTTCGAATGCCAACCGTCCAGCCATCGATGGTTTGACGCTGGGTCACGCGGAGATGACGGCCGTCGGCGAGTTTTTGCTCGTGCGATGACGTTACTTGTCGAAAATTTTCCATGCGCTCAGCGATCCACTGCTCCTCACGGCCCACCGCATCCGTCTGCTGGCCTGTAGGCGCTCGCGCGGATGACATCTTCGATTCGCGTACCGGGTCTCAATAGAGGGGCAGACCACGGGTACATTTGCCGGTGCTGCTCGTTGCATAGAACGATGCGATCTTCCGCATCGCAGAGCAGAAATCCATCATCGATCGCCTCGATCGCGGTGTGCAGGTGCTGTTCACTGGTCCGAAGCGCCTCTTGCGACTTGCGCCGCTCGCTGACATCGCGGTAGTTGATGATCAGACGGCGCGGCTGCCCATCGGGTCGTCGCGCTGCAACCCACGCGCGGGCGGCAATCCAGCGCCACGAACCGTCTTTCGCACGGCGCCGCGCTTCGGTCTGATATTTTTCCTTCCCGGGTGTTTTCCAAACGGCACGCGCTGCGATGATCAGTGGGCGATCGTCCGGATGGACCAATGCATCCCAGTTTTCGATCGTCGGTGCGATCTCACCCGGCGCATAGCCGAGCATCGTAAAACACGACAGGCTCACAAAAAATTCGCCGGCATCGAGATCGCGGTCGACAAATCCGTCCTCCGCGAGTATGGCCGCCAAACGATAACGCTCTTCGGTGGTGTGAATTGTGAGCCGGTTTCGTTTCGACTCAGTGATGTCCTTGAGCGCACCAACATAGCCCTCGAATTTTCCTTCGTCGTCAAAGACCGGCTGGCCGGACACGCTGATCCATTGCTCCGCGCCTGCGACATCGCGCTGGGAAATTTCCAATTCATGAATGGGTCGGTGCGCGCGAAGACATGCGAGGAATGCGTGCCACGCGGGCGATTCGACGTTTGGCCCGGCGCAATCCCACGGATGTCGGCCGATCTCGGCTGGTAGGACGCTGGCGCCTTGACCGTCCGACGCCGTGAACCGCAGTCCGTCATCGAGTTCCCAATAACCATGGCCGACAAGACATCGCAGCGCGCGTAGGCGATTCGAAGCGTCTTGCATGGGCTTGCTCCTAAATCGCAATTATGATATACAGCTCCTGATTGCCTTCGTGAGACGGCGGTGTCATCACGTTTATCGGTGTGTCATTGCGTCCGCGTGAAGTCAGAGTCGCCTTTTTGGAATAGATCAGCCATGACATGAGGGATTCGGCACGCTTGCGGGCTCGGCGATCCGAAACCGTTCGGCATTGCCTCGTTGCCGGCCTCAATACGCCTTGGTTGAATTGTTGACGAGCGCCGGAACCCTTCGTAAGGCCTACTCCGGCTCGACGCCCGCTGCGCGCAGCACTTTGCCGAATTCAGGCGTGTCGGTCTTGATCCTCTCAATGACTGCTTCGGGCGTCGTATGGGCGGTGAAGACGCCAAGCGATGCATAGCGCTCTTGCACGTCAGACATCTTCATGATCTTCGCCACCTCTGCGTTGAGCCGATCGATGATCGGACGCGGGGTGCCCTTTGGCGCCATCAACGACCACCACGTTTGCCCGACTTTCACTGGAACATTCGATTCGGCCAAGGTGGGCAGATCGGGGAAGATTGCCGAGCGATGTTCGCTTGTTACAGCTAGGGCGCGTACCTTGCCGGCACGAATCTGCGGCACGGCGGGAACCATGTCGGCGAAACACAATTGCACCTGCCCCGCGACGAGGTCCGCGACCGCGAGCGCGGTGCCCTTATAGGGTATGTGCGTCATGTTGACGCCCATCAGTGACTTGAAACTTTCCCCGATGACATGCGCGGGCGTGCCGCTGCCCCCCGAAGAGAAATTGAGCTTGCCCGGATTCGCTTTCAGATGGGCGATGAGCTCCGCTACCGTATTTGCCGGCACGCTTGGATGCACCACAAGAATCGAACCGGCAGTGGCCACCAGTGTTACCGGCGCCAAGTCGGTGATGTGATCGAATGGCATGCGTTTATAGAGATTCGGATTGGTGGCAAGGGTCGCGCTGTTGCCCAAGACCAGCGTGTAACCGTCGGGCGGTTGCTTGACCGCATATTCGGTGCCGATGTTGCCCGCGGCGCCGGCGCGATTCTCAATGGTGACCGGCTGCCCAAGCCCCTCAGCAAGTTTCTGGCCGACCAGTCGAGAAATGACATCGCTCGCGCCACCGGGCGGGAACGGTGCGATGAACTTGATGGGCCTGTTGGGGTACGTCCCTTGCGCCATGGCGACCGATGCGCCCAGCACAACGGCCATTCCGATTACGACTCGGTTCAAAAGCGATGCGATCACGGCTGTCTCCTTTGGTGTTATGCGTCCTGTACAAAGGATAACCGAGTCGCTCGCCGGGCATCCGACTGGGTGGATCTGCACGGTAGGTCAGGCGCATCGCATTTAAGTAGAATCGGCCAGACAAGCAAGATTCCAAAGGTTACGTCCGACAAGGAGAATTAGTTGAATCCATTCATTAAGTGCCTGGCCGCGATCGCGTCTCTCATCGTACTTTCGTCGGCAGCGATCGCCCAGCCAGTCGTTTTGAAATTCGCGAGCTTCGAGTCGCCGCAGGCGCCCTTCACTGCGAAGGTGTTCGCGCAATGGGCCGAAGACGTCACCAAAGACTCCAACGGCGCGTTGAAAGTCGAAATGTTTACCGGCGGCACGCTGGGCCGCAATCCTCTTCAGCAATTCAAGCTAGTGCAAGACGGTATTGCCGATTTAGTGTGGATGGTCCCTGGCTACACACCCGGCCGATTTGACGATACGGAGATCGTCGAGCTACCGGCGATCGTCAACAACTCCTTTGAGGGCTCGATGGTCCTCACCAGGATGGCGGCTCGCAACGAATTGGTCGGATTCGCCGACTTGAAACTCGTATTCCTAGGCAACGTGCCGCCGGTAAGCATTCACGGCAAGTTTCCGCTCCGCACGCTGGCCGATCTGAAGGGCAAGCGGATGCGCGTCGGTAGTTCGGTCGGCGCAAAGATGGCCGAGTCGCTTGGCGCGGTCCCGGTGATCATCGGCGCGCCTGCTACGACCGAGGCGATTGCAAGGGGGGTCGTGGATGGCACGTTTGCCGAATGGATCTTCATCCGGGCATTCAAAATCGAGGAAGTGGTATCCAGTCACCTGGTGCTCCCGCTGGGCGGCACCGCAGTCATGGTGCCGATGCTGAAATCGAAATATGACTCACTGCCCCCTGCGGCCCGTGCGGTGATCGACCGCCATAGTGGCGAGGCGTTTGTGAAGCGTTTCGCCGCGGTGGCGGATATCGCGCAAACCGAGATCCCAGCGGAAGTGGCGCAGCGCGGTAAGAACACGGTGATTACCGCCGATGCCGCGACGCGTGCCGCGTTTGCCGCGGCGACCAAACCGGTGGCCGATGAGTGGCGCCAAGCAAAACCGCGCAATGAGCGCGTCTACCAGACGTTTACTGCCGAGCTTGCGCGGGTCAGGGCAGGCAAGTAATCGCGGCGAGGTTTGCTAGCGCACCGATATTTTTGTTGATTCAGAAAAGACAACGCCCTGGCTTCGATACGAAGCCAGGGCGTTGTCGGTTTAGGGATTACCGGCGACCGTTCTTATGGTCGTTGCGCTGATTGCGAAAGGGCCTTGGTGCCCGTCCCGGAGATTCTTCCAGGTAGGCAGTCGCCTCTTGCAGCATTTGTAGAGCTTTTGTCTGCTCGGCGCAGGTGCGGATCAGATCATTACGATCGGGCGATCCATTGACCGAGCAGCCGTCCAGTGCGCGCTTATCACGATTGTTCAGCCTTTCAAGCGCGGCACGGTACTTGTTGTCCTTCATCATCCGGAATGACGTCATCAGGTCATGCACGAGGACCCGGCGGGCCTTCTTGTGCTTGAATACTTTGCGGCCTTGCGCGTCCACGTTTGGCAACCCGTTTATGTAAGTAACCAGATCCTGAAGCGTTGCGGTCGTGGCATTGGCAACTGCGATCGATTCCACGACTGCCGTGTCGGCGGCGCTGCTCACGATACCGTCATGGGTCAAGAGCTGAAGAACATAGGTGCCTGCAACATCGGCGATAAAGCTCGGGCTCGTTGTGTCTGGGCCCAGCAACGATGCAACGCTACCGGCCGGAGTGGCGCTGAAGCTCCAACGATAGGTCAGCCGGTCACCATTTGCATCGGAGCCGCCGCCATTGACAATCACCTGCGTGCCGACATTCACGACCTTATCCGCACCCGCATCGGCCACTGGAGCGACGTTGTTGAAGGACACTGTAACGCTGTCGCCGTGCGAGGCGCCGAACCGATCCGTTACCACCAGCTCAGTTACGTACGTTCCCTTTACATCCGGCGTAAATCCGGGCCGCGCGACATTCGTAAAATCCAGCGTAGCGTTACTGTACGGCGGCACTGATACAAATCTCCATGCGTACGTAAGCGTGTCGCTATCGGGATCCGAGCTATTTGAACCGTCTAGCACTACGCGAATGCCATTTGACACTAAGGCTTGGTCCGCACCGGCGTCGGCGGTAGGCGAGCCATTTCTCGAACTAACCAACGAACGTACCGGGGTGCTGTCCACTGTGCCGTCGTTGACCACAAGCTCGACACCATAGTCGCCCGGCACATCGGCAATAAACGTCGGCATGACTGCGGTTGCATCGTTGAGCGCGGCAATGCTATTAGCGGGCCGCGACGTCATCGTCCAACGGTAACGGAGCGGGTTGCCATCCGGATCGGAACTTTGGCTGCCATCGACGCTGACTGTCGTTCCCGCATGGACTGCGGCGGGCGGCGTGATTACGGCAGTCGGCGCGTTATTCACCGGTACTGGCGGCGCGGCCCAATGGACGGCGTTGACGTAAAGATCCCGCAGGGTCTGATGGTCTCTCAGCAGATTGCCGTGCCACGACTCCATGTTGTAGTTCACGGCGGCGGTGAAATTGACGACTCGGCCGCGGTCGACTTGACGTGCGAGTACAGCATTAATGCCATTGAGTCGCATCAACACGGTTGGCTGATTGTTGTCGGTAAAGGTCTTCGGTGTACCGTCCCAAAATCCACCATTGATGAGTGACTCGGTGGGAATCCCCCGCAACACGGGGTGTGCGGCTTGGCCTGGAACGATAGTCAACGCGCAGCTCTCGCAACCGTCGATCGCGGACTCCATCGTTCCGCCCATCAGCACGAGATCGGGCATGTTGACTTGTGTCCCAGTATTGGATTCCTCAAGGCCCAACCACTGGGCGCCAACGAAACCGCCACCACCGCGGACGAACTCGACGAGCGCCCGTTGCGTTGGGATCAGCATCGATTGTTCGAAGGTCGTTCCGTTCATATGGACGATAACGTCAAAATTGGACAGGTTAGACCCTGAGTACTCGTACTCCCGCGGAAATCTTGTGACCGTGTGGCCGGCGCTTCGCAATGCGCTTTCAAGGACAGTGGTCTCTCCGGTCTCGGTATCGACCAGTAGAAGGACTCGGGCCGCTTCCGCCGGGCTGGGGTTCATGAAAACCGCGGCCACTGCTAAGGCCAGCGGACCGAACAGTGATTTGAACTTTGACATGACGGCCTCTCCCTTGGATCGAATTTCGTTTGTGATTCCGATGGCAAATCGTAAGGTGAATCATCCATGAGATCGAGGAACTAGTGACACAATGATTTGCGATTGTTTCGCAATTGTTATTGCGCTAAATCAATGGGTTATTGGCACGGCCGGGAAAAAGCCCACGATGCGGTGCGCAGTAGGAACGGGCGAATAGGTGGTTTGAATGGCATCCATCACGGACGCTAATTCGTCTTCAACGGCCACCGTTCGAATTGCGAGACTGACCGACGAGCGCCTCGTCGACTCGTTTTATAGTTAGTCGGCATATCGCGTGGCCCTCTTAAGATCACGAGCGGTGGCGCCCGTTAGGAGCGTTGGGGACCGCGGATGTCGAACGGGAGCGAGCAAGGTGCGCGGCAAGTGGGCACAATCACGGCCCTTTCTTTAAGATTCTGGAAGAACAATGAATCGAGTCCAGCGAATGTTTCGCGTGATCGGCGGGGTTTCGTTCCTCATTCTTGCGTTATCGGTAAGTGCGCAGACGTTTCCCACCAAACCGATCCGCATGATCCTGCCGTTTACTGGCGGTGGTGACATGCTGGCTCGGCCACTTGCCCAAATGCTTGGTGAAGCCCTTGGGCAGCCGGTCTATGTGGAAAATATCGTTGGCGGTCAGACGCTCGTTGGGACCGAGGCCGCGGCCCGTGCGCCTGGGGACGGCCACACGATTCTCATGATTACCAATAGCGCCACGATCAATCACACGCTTCGCACCGACATGCGTGTTGATCTCTTCAGGGACTTCGTGCCGGTTACCCAGTTGTGCACGTTCTCATTGGTGCTGGTCACGCATCCGTCGGTGCCTGCGGACTCGCTGCAGTCGTTGATCGCGCACGCCAAGGCCAATCCGGGCAAGCTTGCCTATGGTTCTGCAGGTCCGCTTTATCAGTTGCCTACCGAGTTGTTCAAGTCCATGGCGGGTGTGGACATTCTTTATGTGCCGTACAAAGCCAGTGCAACGTCGCGAATCGATGTGCTAAGCGGGCAGATTCAAGTCCTGATGGATGGGCTCACTTCGATGCTCCCGCAGATTAAGGCGGGCAAAGTCCGCGCGATTGCCGTGGCGGGTGCCAAGCGCTCCCATGCCGCCCCCGATATTCCAACCTTCGCTGAAGCGGGGCTACCGGGGTACGAGGGTGACGGCTGGATTGGATTCTTGGCACCGGCGGGCACACCGGCCCAGGCGGTGAATCGACTGCAAGCCGAGATGGCAAAGATTCTTGCACGCCCCAACGTGCAGGCGTTTTACCGCGAGCAGGCCAACGAGCCAATCGTCAGCGCGCCGGCCGAATACGCTGCATTTCTAAGGCAGGATGTAGCGAAATGGGCAAAGGTCATTCGCGAATCAGGGGCGAAGCCCGCGCAGTAAGGAACGTGAATGACAAAGACAGTGAACGGTGAAGCGTCCTATCGCACGAACTCCAAGCCAAACTGCCCAAGCGATGTGAGCGGCTTGTCTGGCGTCGCCGCGCGAATTTCTTTCATCCGCCCCTCATCGTATGAGGCGGTCAGCGCCTTCAGTCTCGGAATCACTTCCTTCGAATAGAGCTTCATCGATTTCACGGCGTCCTCAAACGAAAGAAAGCCGGCCTGGCCCATCATCAAGAGGTTGCCGAAGCCGCCGCTGTACTCCCAAAACGCTTTGATCTGTTCGTAGACTTGATCGGGTGTGCCGGCAAACACATTGCCGCGTGCCATTTGATCGTCGAGTGTCTGCTTGTTCGGATCGCGGCCACCGGTGCCCGCCAAGAACTGCGCAGAGATCTCCGGCGGATGATAGCCAGGTGGGTTTGAATAGTGCGCCGGGACTTTGTTCGAGCGTAGATACCACAGCACTTTTTCCGCGCCTTCACGGGCTGCCTTTTGATTCTCACCGACATAGACCAGCGCACAGTAGGCGAGTCGATCAAGTGGAGCAGGGGTTCCATGCGCGGCGAGGTATGCGTCTCGATAGCCGTCAAAAATGCGCCGTACGCCCTGGTAGCCGGCCAGAAACACCGCGCCGGTGTACTTGTGCTTGGCCACCGGTTTGCCGCTTGGTCCGCTGCCCATCGTCACCCAAACTGGCGGATGGGGTTGTTGATAGGGGCGCGGCCAGATATTGACCTGACGATGATTGTAGAACCGCCCTTCGAAGTTGAACGGGCCGTCGTGTGTGGTCCACGCTTTCAAGATTAAGTCGTGCGATTCCCATAGTCGCTCACTGCCGCGAAAAGCGGTGATGTTGGCCGCCGCACTTTCGTACGGCACGCCACGTACGAACCCGCACTCAAGGCGGCCATGCGAGAGAACGTCGATCATGGCCATTTCTTCGGCGACGCGTACCGGCTGATTGCGATTGGCAAGCGGATTGCCAAGAATCAATAGCCGCGCCGTCTTGGTCTGGCGCGCGAGGATCGACAGCATCAATGGCGCGGCGGGGATTACGCAGGTCGCGGTTTGATGGTGTTCGTTCAGCATGATCTCGAGGCCATGCGCTTCCGCCTGGAGCCAGAGATCGAGATACATGTGATAAAGCTCGGCGCCGCGTTTGGGGTCGTAGTTTTTATTCGGCAGATTGACGCGAATCGATTCGTACGAATCGGCATCGGGCAAATCCGGATAAGCATCTTCGGTGAAATACCAGGTCTTCACGATGGCGTGTCTCTCGTTATGCTGCGAAGTCGAAGATTTGCTGTACGAATGCCGCGGGTTGTTCAATATGCGGTGAGTGGCCCGCCTTGGCGATGAGCGCCAGACGCGCGCCGGGGATCTTCTGCTGATAGGCGGCGCCGATTGCCATCGGCACGAGTCGGTCGCTCTCGCCCCACACGACCAGCGTCGGCACCTTGATCCGATGCAATCGGCCCGCAAGCTTCGGGTTGTGCATATACGGATCCCAGGTGTACATCGATAGCGCGATGCGATTGGACGCCACCATACGTAGCGCTTCGGGCGCCATCGTGGTGAAGTCGGGGGCCAGCGAGAGATCATGCCAGGCGAGCTTGTTGAGCTCCGCTTGCGGGGAACTGAACACGTCAGCGACATCCCGATGATCTCTACCGCTTACTTTGATGCCGACCGCATTGGCAAGGATGAGCTTGCCAAAGAGCTTTGGATTGCGAATCGCGATTTCGGCTGCTATCCAACCGCCCAGCGAATGACCCAACACGATTGCGCGGTCGAGGGCTAGCGCATCGAGCATATCGAGATACAGGTAAATCAAGTCTTCGAGGTTGTCGAAGTGATCGGGGATCGGGCTCCCCATATAACCCGGGTGCACCGGCTCGATGAGTTCGAACCGCTCGGCGAGGCGATCGGCAAATGGCATGTGCGAGATCGGTCCGCCGCCGCCGTGGAAAATCAGCAGCGCGGGGCCTTTGCCTCTGCGTCGGATTTCGAGGTCGACGCCTTGCAATTTCATGATGGTCATCGATATGCCGTGCCGGAGCCGTTAGCAGGTGAGAGGGTAAGACTGTAAGGCAATGAAAAAGCCGCCCGTAGGCGGCTCTTCTCAATCAACGGCTCTTACTTGCCCGGAAACGGCACCACGCGTTGACGTTGTTCCGAAAGCCCATCGATGCCAAGCGTAACGATGTCGCCCGGTTTCAGGAAGGCATCGCGGGTCTTGATCCCGAGTGCAACGCCCGATGGCGTACCGGTGGTGATGATGTCACCTGGCAGGAGCGTCATGTAGTTGCTGCAATAGGCCACCAGATGCGCGCACGAGAAAATCATGTCGCGGGTGTTGCTCTCCTGACGCCGCTCGCCATTGACGTCGAGCCAGATCCCCAGTGACTGCGGATCGCGGATCTCATCGGTGGTAACCAGCCACGGGCCGATCGGACCGGACGAATCGAAGCTCTTGCCCTTGTCCCACTGGCTCGATTGCAACTGGAAAGCGCGTTCCGACACATCGTTGACCACGCAGTAGCCGGCGACATAATCAAGCGCCTTGTCCTCAGACACATACTGCGCCTTCGTGCCGATTACGATGCCAAGCTCTGCCTCATAGTCGAGCTTGGTCGAATTGCGCGGCGTGATGATGTCGTCGTTTGGACCGCTGATGGAGGTGGTGAACTTGCCGAAAATAATCGGCTCGGGAGGAATCGGCTGCCCGGCTTCCTCAGCGTGCAATTTGTAATTGAGGCCGATCGCAATGAACTTGCTGATGCCCGTGTAGGGCACGCCAAAACGAGGCTCCGTTTTCACCAGCGGAAGCGACTCGGGCCGGATCTTGCGTAACTTCGCGAGTCCTTTCGGCGAGATCGTTTCCTGGTCAATATTTGGGATGACGCCGGAAAGATCGCGCAGCGTCCCTTGGGAGTCGATGATTCCCGGCTTTTCGTAACCGTTCTTGCCGAAGCGACAAAGTTTCATTGGTATTCCTCAAAGTATCGATGACAAAGCGAAGGGGGTCTGCCCCTCGTGCTCCCTTACTTCCTAGCCGTCGCCTGGAGCCATGGCGGCGGATCAAGAACCATGCGTGTCCGTCTTGATCAGTTGGTCATGCCACCATCAATCGTGAACACGCTGCCCGTTGCAAAGCTGCTTTCATCGGACGCCAGATACACAAACAGCGGCGTCATGTCGTCTACCGTGCCAAGCCGTTGCATCGGCTGGCGCCCCACAAAATCCTTGCGCGCCTGCACCGGATCCGCAAATGCGTCGATGCGGCCCTGCAGCGACGGCGTATCGATCGTGCCCGGCGCGATCGCGTTGCACCGGACGCCCTGTCGCACATAGTCGGCTGCGATCGACTTGGTAAAGCCGATAACAGCGGCCTTGGTCGTTCCGTAGGCCAGCCGACTCGGAATGCCGCGCAAGGTCGAGGCCACCGATGCCATGTTGATAATCGAACCCGATTTCTTGTCGAGCATAGCGGGCAGGAACGCGCGCGTCACGCGATACATCGACTTGATGTTGAGGTCGAAGCTGAAATCCCAGTCGCGCTCGGTACATTCGAGGATCGTACCGTGATGCACGAACCCAGCGCAATTGAAGAGCACATCGACGGGGCCGACGCGTTTTGCCATCTCGATGACGGCATCGCTCTTGGTCACATCAAGGATATGAGCCTCGATGCCGGGGAGGCCACCGAGTGTCGCAACCAAGTCTGGCCGCAAATCGGTCGCCCAGACCTTGGCGCCTTCCTTGGCGAATGCAAGTGCCGCGGCCCGCCCCATGCCCTGGCCGGCTGCCGTAACAAAGGCGATCTTGCCCGCGAGACGTCCGGCCACCACTTCCCCTTTATTATGAAATTGGCAAAAGCCCGCCGTTTGCAGGCCCGCACGTGAAGCGTTTGATTATAAACAGCCTGTTTGGTTGGAATCCACTCAAAACTGAAAGTGCTTACGAGTTTGACGGAGGGCTGGCGAATCTGGCGAAATGGTGTTAGACGGCCGCACTAAAACGCTCCAAGTGCTTGCTTTGCATGGATTCTTGGGTCGTTCTGGTACCCTCGCCGGCGCGCCAATTGGCGCTTCATGGAGTGGTGAGATGGCGAAATCGGCATTGGCAATCCTCGTCCTCGCAGGCGATGGCATCGGCGTCGAGGTCATGCGGACCTGTCTGGAAGCGCTCCGTGCACTCGAACAACGGGTGGGTGGTTTCCATCTTGAATTCGACGAGCAGGCGGCCGGCGCCGAGCATTATCGAGCCACCGGCATCGATATCAGCGCTGCCACAATGCTCGCCGCGGAAAGGGCCGACGCCATTCTGTTTGGGTCAATGGGGCTGCCGGATGTACGCCGACCGGACGGCCGAGAGATCGCCCCGCAGCTCGATCTGCGTGAGCATCTGGACCTCTACGCCGGGGTCCGTCCGATCCGTACCATTCCCGGCTTGCCGTCGGTGCTCGCCGACCCGCGCGCGCAGGACATCGATTTCGTCATCCTGCGGGAGCAGACCGAAGGATTTTTCTATTCGCGCGGCAAGCCGGATATCCGCGGCGACCAGGAGGCCTACGACACCTGCAAGATTTCGCGCCCCGCGTGTGAGCGGCTGTTCGACTACGCGTTTCGGCTAGCCGCCCGGCGCAAAGCGCGCAAGACAAATAAGGGACGGGTCACGTGCGTCGATAAATCTAATGTGTACACGTCCCAGGCTTTCCTGAACAAGATCTTTTGGGAGCGCGCAAAGCGCCATCCTGAGATCACCGCCGACCATGCCTATGTCGATGCGATGGCCCTGAATCTTGTCAAAAAACCGTGGGAATACGATGTGTTGCCGATGGAAAACCAGTTCGGCGACATCCTGTCCGACTTGGCCGGCGGACTGGTCGGGAGCATGGGGCTCGCACCGTCGGGGGATATCGGCGATCACCATGCGCTGTTTCAGCCTGCGCACGGCACCGCGCCTGATATCGCCGGGCAAGGCAAAGCCAATCCGACCGCGATGCTGCTATCGGCGGCGATGATGCTCGATTGGCTCGGCGAACGGCATGGTGAGGCAAAGCTCGTTGAGGCGGGCCAGCTGTTCGAGCGGGCGATCGATACCGTTTTTGCGACGAAACAGGTGCTGCCCTTCGAATTCGGCGGACGGGATGGCAATACCGCGATCACCCGCGCGGTGATCAGGGCGTTTGCCGCGTAGCGCATGCGAGCTTCGCGCGGCTCGCCAACGCGAACGCGTGGGTCTATCATCGATCCAACCAATAAGGAACTCGCCATGACAAGCGCTCAATCGATGCGGTTCGGCCATTTCGGCATCAACTGTTTCGACGTACCAAAAATGGAAGCCTTCTATACCGAAGTGATGGGGATGGTCGTTGCTGATCGTGGCTATCGCCCGCCGCCGATTGACATCAATATCGTATTCATGACGCTCGATCCGAGCGAGCATCACCAGATGATTCTTTGCTCCGGCCGTACCGAGGGGAAGATCGAGAGTGGCGCTTTCCGCGGCGGTGGCAAGGGTTCGGCGATCAATCAGATCTCGTTCCACTATGCGACGCTTGCGGACATGCGCACGGCGGTGGCGCGTCTTGCCAAAGCGGGCCGCAACGATGGTACGCCGATCAATCACGGCAACGCCTGGTCGGTCTACATCCGCGACATCGAAGGCAATCCGATGGAGCTTTATGTGGATAGCCCGTGGTACACGCCGCAGCCCTGTGGCGAGCCGTTCGATTTGTCGAAGCCTGACGCGGAGATCTTGCGTGAGACCGAAGCAATGTGCCGCGGCCGGCCCGGCTTCGAACCTGCCGAGACATGGCGCGCGAAGCTCGCCACCAAGATCAATGCCGCATTGGGTGCCCGCGCGTGAGGTGAACTGCGCGGTTCTTCACCGCATCGCCGACGCCGCGGCTTTCCGCATCATCGCGGCTTCGTCCGTCTTGAATAGCTTCCCACCCCAAACCACCGGTTCGCCGAGCGACTGCGTCATCGACGCTACGACAATGCGCGAGATGACATCGGTGGCGCTGCCCGTTCCAAATGCGGCGATCGCGCGGATCGGTTTAATGGGGAACTACGCATAGGCCGGCAGCGAACAGGCAACCGGCAGGGCAAGCGAAATTAGTCGGGTCATGGCGTTTCGCTAATCGTCCAGCGCAATCTTGTGTTCGCGCGCGATCGCGGTCCAGCGCGTGATTTCCGATTGAATGTATTTGCCGAATTGATCGGGCGTCATCGGCATCGGGTCGATCGCCTCCGCCGATAAGCGTTGTTGCAATGCGGGCGATTCGATTGCCTTGTTGATTTCGGCATTGAGTCTGGCGGTGATCGCGGCCGGCATGTTGGCAGGCCCAACGATGCCATACCACTGGACGCTATCGAAGCCCTTGAATCCCGACTCTTCAAATGTTGGCAAGTCCGGCAACAATGGATGGCGCTTGAGTCCGGTCACCGCCATCGGTTTCATTTTCTTTGCGCGGATGTGCGGCAGCGCGGCCGCGAGACCTGGCATCATCATCTGCGTTTGACCGCCCAGGAGGTCGGTAATCGCGGGGCCAATGCCGCGGTAATGCGCGGTGGGCCCTGACACGCCGATCGCGCTCTTGAACTGTTCCATCGCCAGATGATTGAGCGTGCCGGGCCCACCGGACGCATAGCTCAGTTTGGCGGCGTTCGTCTTGGCGTAGCTGACCAGGCCCTTCAAGTCGTCGACCGGTACGCCTGCGCCGACGACCAATATGTTCGCGGTGCCACCGACCATCGCGATCGGCGTGAATCCCTTGATCGGGTCATACGGAACCTTGCGTACCGCAGGGTTGGTGCCATGCGTCGCCACGTAGCCGACCAGCAAGGTATAGCCGTCTGGCGCCGCGCGCGCCACGTTTTGCGCCGCGATCACGCCACCGCCACCGCCGACGTTCTCGACGATGAAGGACTGATCCATCGACTTGCTCAATTGTTCGGCGACGGTGCGACCGATGAGATCCAGTCCGCCACCTGGTTGAGCGGGGACGATGATTCGCACCGGCTTCACCGGATAGGCCTGTGCCGCAATGAATCCTGGTGAAACCAGGGTCACCACAAAAATCAACCTGGCAATCGTGCTGCTGCGTTTGCTCATGATCCGAATCCTTCAATTTGCATCGATACAATTTGCGTTGATAGATTGCCCGGCCATTTACTTACGGCGCGTCGCGAATCGCCACCCGCCCGTTGCGAAACGCGAACAGCGGAACCGGTGCTTGCGTTGACCGGCCGCCCATCAACCGATCAAGATTGCCAAGCACATATTCGGTGATATCGGCGACCGGTAATTTGAGACACTCAGGCACCGAGCGCCATGCAAGATCAAGCAGTTCGCCGTTGCTTTGCACCGTGCCATCGCTTGCATTCACTTGCGCCGCAAAGAAGCGTGCATGAAAACGGATGGGGCTCTCGGCGGGCGTAATCGCGCGGATCAAGTAATCGAGGCGATCAAGCGATGGGCGCAATTTGCCCGCCTCGATGTGACCCAGCACGATCCCGGTTTCCTCCCAGGTTTCGCGCACCGCGGCGACGGCCAGCGCCCTGGCGCGCGCGACGCCGCTTTCCCGCACGAGATGTGCATGCACATCCGCACGCAGTGGCGAAAGAGGCTCGATGCGATGATCGTCGTCATCGACGCGCCCACCAGGGAAGACGTAAAGGTTCGGCAAGAAGCGATGCTTCCCGGCGCGTCGCCCCATCAGGATTTCAATGCGATCGGCACGCCGTCGCAACGGCACCAGGGTCGCCGCGTCGCGCGGGCGAACGCCACGCGGCCGACCGTTCAGTGCCGGCAGGATCTCGCTGTTGGGAATTTCCATCCCTGCATTATCGCCTGACCGACCTTCGGGTGCGGAGAAGGCTGCCGATCAGCTAGACGGCCAACTCGGTTCCGGGGCTTGAATGATTCCCGCACTCGATATCGTTGCCCGGTCAGATGAATCCGAACTGTACTTCGCGGCGTATAGGGAGACACGAGCCTGGCTCGCACATTGGATTACCAACCTTATCAATCTGATATCTGGAGACTTAACAATGAAAAAGCTCGCGTCACTACTGACTCTTTGGGTCGCTTTCGCGGCGCCGATGGCCTTCGCCCAGGACGACACCCATTTGGATCCCCGCGTTCGCGCGAAGGCGGAAGCGATGTGGAAAAAGATGGCGAATAAAGACGGCATGGTCACGCAAAAGGTGCTCATGGACATGGTCATGCAGAAGTTCAATGAAATGGACAAGGGTAAGAAAGGCATGATCAGCGCTGCCGACGCGGCACGCATCATGTTGTTCCTGTCGGGTCAGGTCGGATCGCTCTAGTAACGTCCCGATCGAATCGCGCCTCTTTTGGCGACGTCTGGCTCATTCACGAGGGGGTCGTAAGTCCCCTTCGTGACATGAAAGTTCTACCTGGCCGTGATGATTGCGTGATGAGCGGTTGGCATTGTTCTCCCTGTCGGGCCGCGAGGCCCAGAAGAACCGGAGAACACGACAATGTTGGCCTTCACGGACGATTCCACGGGATTTCACTTCGCTGGGCATTTGGCTAGCAAGGTTAGCCACGATGCCGCAACGGTTTGCTCGACTACCAGATCATATTGCGCCAGCCGCTCACCGCGAATGGTGATCTGGCCGGCCGCAAGATTCGTGGCAATGCGACGTACGCGAACGTCATCAAGATGCTCGGTGCATCGATGGTGACGATGCCACCGGCCGAGATCTACACCAGTCTTGACAAGGGGGTCATCGATGGCTTTGCCTTCACCACAAACGGCATCGTCGGCACGCGCTTCTACGAGGTCTCGAAGTACCTCGTGCGCCCGGCATTTGGCTTTGGCACGCTGCCCATTTTGATGAACCTAGCGGCATGGAACAAGCTACCGGAGGCCGATAAGAAGATTCTGTTGGATGAAGGCCGCAAGGCCTCCGACAAATGGATGACCGATCTCACCAAGCTGATCGCCGATGAGGAAAAGGAACTCGTGGCGAAAGGCCTCACCATCGTGCAAATGAATGATTCATCGCGGGCGAAGCTCAAACAGGCATGGTCCGACGGCCTGTGGGATATCGCCAGCCAGAAAGCCAAGAAGGAAGTGGATGAGCTGCGCACACTTGCGAAATCGAAGGGCCTTGACTAAGAGGCCGTTTCAAAATGACACCAAACAGCCCAAACTTAGGGGAGCATGAGGGGATGTTTCCCTTCATCTTGTAACCGTTTCTGAAGAAAAGGAGCAGCCATGCACCAGCTAACGAAGAACGTCTTTATCGAAACGCAGATCCGCGGTTGCAACCACGGGTTCGTTACCACCTCCGATGGCATCGTGCTCATCGATACGCCGCACAAGCCAAGCGATGCGGTGCGGCTAAAGGCCGAGATCGCCAAGCGCGGCAAGCTGCGCTACATCATCAACACCGAGCCGCATGGCGATCATTGGACGGGCAACGCCTACTTCGATGTGCCGGTGATCGCGCATGAGGGTGTGCGCACGCGCATCCTCGGTACCGATCTGAAGGCGCATGTCGCGCGGGTTGCTTCCTTTGGCGCCGAGGAGCCCGCATTACTCGTTGGCTATCGCCCGAATGCCCCGATCATCACCTTCAAGAACGGCATGACCATCCATATTGGCGATCACACCTTCGAGATGATCCATATGCCGGGACACACCGCGTATCAAGCAGCGATCTGCGTGAAGGAAGAAGGCGTCGTGTTTACCAGCGACAACGTGTTTCATAAGGTGCAGACCTGGCTGCAAGAAGCCAATCCCGATCTATGGATCACCGCCCTCGATTCGCTTCGCAATCTGAAGGAAGAGATTTTCGTGCCGGGTCATGGCGATGTATGCGGCAAGGAATATCTCAAGGAGCAGGGCGATTTCATCCTCGAATGGAAGGCGTATGTGAAAGAGGGCATTGATCGCGGCATGACGCGCGATGAGGCGGTGGCGCGGCTTACCGCGATGACCAATCGGTATCCAATGGATGTCGGTCAGGACGGCATGTCACCCATGGTGATGAAACTGAATGTAGCGAACCTCTACGACTACATCACCGGGGCGACGATGGGCGCGGCGCGGGTCTGAAACGTCATTCCCGCGAAGGCGGGAATCCAGTCCCCGCAGGGGGGAAGTGCAGCGCATTCCACCGCATCGATATGTGCATAAACAACTCGCGCCAGGTTGGCGCCCAACTGGTGGAATGCACTGCGTTTTTCCACCCTACGTGTTCGCCTAGCGTTTCGATCCTCGGCAAGAAGCGAGTAGACGCCAGCGCAATGGGGCGAGGGTGAGATCAGCCCTCATTTGCCAGGGAAACGCTGATTAAGCGATCTCGCGCAAGCGGCGTGTCCAAACTTTTCGGGGAGTTACGAGGGGCAATGAAGTAGTTGGGGCTCCCTCATCCCCAAGCCGTGCTTGCCGGGCATGGTAACTCCCATCAAAATCCAACGTTAAACCCGTTTCCGGCCGACAATCCCGCTTCGCTCATCGAAAAGGAGACGCCGTGAAGGCGCCCAAGTTCTCTTATGTTCGTGCCAGTACGATTGCCGAGGCACTGACCCTGATCGATCGCCATGGCGCCGATGCACGCATTCTCGCCGGTGGGCAAAGCCTCATGCCGACGCTCAATATGCGCTTATCGCAACCAGCGATGCTCATCGACATCAATCGGCTCGACACGTTGAAGGGTATTTCGATCGCGGGAAACCTTGTGCGCATCGGTGCATTAGCGCGGCATGTCGAGGTGATGAACTCCCCGATCGTCGCGCAGCATCTGCCCCTGATTGCCGAGGCGATGCCCCATGTAGCGCATCTGGCTGTGCGCAATCGCGGCACGTTCGGTGGCAGCATCGCGCTTGCCGATCCAGCCGCCGAAATGCCGGCCTGTGCACTCGCGTTGCAGGCATCGATCGTGGTTGAAAGCGTCAAGGGTCGGCGCATCATTGCAGCCGATGACTATTTCCTCGGGCTCTACGAGACCGCGCGCCAACCCAACGAGATGGTGGTCGAGGTATTGATTCCAGCTCAGCGACCCGGCACGGTTTCGGTCTTCATGGAACTCGCCAGGCGTCATGGTGATTTTGCGATGGCAGGCATTGCTTGCACTGCCCGCTTTGAAGGCGATGTCATCGCCGCGATGCGGTTGGTCTATTTCGGTAGTGAGGGCAAGCCCACCTTGGCACGTGGTGCGATCGCGGCGCTCCAGGGCAAGGCGTGGTCCGCTGAACGGGTGGAGGCTGCTTGCGCAGCGTTGGCGGCCGACCTCGCGCCGATGAAGATCCTGGAAAGCGAACCGGCCATGTTGCTCCACTTGCAGCGCGTGCTCACGCGCCGAACGCTCGATGCTGCCCACAAAAGGTCACAAGCGAAATGAATGAAGAAGACGTTCTGCAAATCACCGTCACCGTCAATAACGAGCGAGTTACGCGCACGGTTCCAGTGCGCCAGCATCTGGTCGACTTTCTACGCATCGAGTTGAGCCTCACTGGTTCGCACCTGGGATGCGAGCATGGCGTGTGTGGTGCTTGTTCGGTGCTGGTCGATGGCGCTGTTGTCCGTGGATGCCTGATGCTCGCCGCGCAGGCCGATGGCTGCGAAGTGGTCACGATCGAAGGGCTCACCGAGTCGGGACAAATCGCCGATCTGCAAGCCGCGTTCGTTGAACGCAATGCCTTGCAATGCGGCTATTGCACGCCCGGCATGCTGGTCACCGCAACCGCGTTGCTCAAGAACTTGCAGCCGGTGACGCGCGAGAAAATTCGCGAATCGCTGTCGGGCAATTACTGTCGCTGTACCGGCTATCACGCCATCGTCGATGCGATCGAAGCGACGCTCAATCAGCGCCGTACATTGCGAGCTTAAACAATGAAAACCGATAACACAGCGCAGACCGTAGGGTGGAAAAGCGCGGCGCATTCCACCGATGATTCCGTCGCATCCAAAAATAGCGTCGAAATACGCGAAGCCCCCGGCAAGGTCGAACCATCGCTGTTCGATCGCCCGCATAGCCTGATCGGCCGCAGCGTCCCCCGACCCAACGCGCCGCGCGCGGTCGCCGGGCGTGGCAAGTACACCGATGACATCACGCTGCCTCGCATGTTGCATGCCGCGTTTTATCGCAGCCCGTATGCGCATGCAAAGATTCTTCGCATCGATACATCGAAGGCTGCGCGACAACCGGGCGTCATCAAGATCGCCACTGGCGCCGATGTTGCCAAGCGCTGCAAGACGATGTTTGGTTACCTCTCGTGTTTCGTCGGCATGAAGGTCACGCCGCAACATGCAATGGCGGTGGATCGCGCCTGCTGGCATGGCGAGCCGGTGGCGATCGTGGTGGCGGGTACCCGCGCGCAGGCTGAAGACGCTGCCGAGCTGATCGAAGTCGAATGGGAAGAGCTGCCGGTCGTCATCGAGAAAGAAACCGCGCTTGATCCGGGTTCGCCGGTATTGCATGCGGGGCTTGGCGACAATCTCATGTTTGAAAAGGTGATCGGCTCCGGTGATGTCGATGCGGTGTTTGCCAAGGCCGATCATGTGCTCGAAGAAACCTTCCATTTCGGGCGGCATACAGCGGTGAGTCTGGAGCCGCGCGGCATGCTGGCCGATTACGACCCGGCGAGCGAACTTCTGACGCTTTATACGAGCAGCCAAGTGCCGCACATGATTCAGACGGTGTTCGCGCGGCTGCTTGGCGTGCCCGAACACAAGCTGCGCGTCGTCGCACCCGATGTCGGTGGATCGTTCGGCATGAAAATACACACCTATGGCGATGAGCTGGCCACAGTAGCGATGGCGATCGAGCTGGGCCGCCCGGTGAAGTTCGTCGCCGATCGGATGGAGTCGTTCGTCTCCGACATCCATGCGCGTGAGAATCGCGTCAAGGCACGCATCGCGGTGAGCAAAGACGGCATATTGCAAGCGATGGAAATTGACGATCGATCCGGTGTCGGCGCCTATTCGCAATATCCGCGCACCAGTGCGTTCGAGGCGAATCAGATCCTCAACATCACTGGCGGTCCGTACGCCCATGCGCATTACCGCGCAAAGGCGCAGGTTGTCTATCTCAATAAAGTGCCGACGTCGCAGTATCGGGCGGTAGGGCATCCGATCGGCATCGCAGTCGGTGAAGCGATGATGGATAGGGCCGCAGCGGTGACCGGGCTCGATCCGGTTGCGATTCGGCGCAAGAACGTGATGCGCGACGATTCCTATCCGCGCGTGACCGCAGCGGGCCTTAAGGTGCAGGATCTCTCGCATCAAGCCTGTCTTGAGAAACTGGTCGCCCGCATGAACTACGATGCGTTGCGCGCCGAGCAGGCCGCGCTCCGCAACAAGGGCATTTACCGCGGCATCGGCATCGCATCGTTCATCAAAGGGACGGCCCCTGGACCCGATGGCTACTATGGCATTGGCGGCGCGCCGATCGCCTCGCAAGACGCGACGATGGTGAAGCTCGAACCGTCGGGCGCCATCATCTGTGCAGTGGGGGTGAGCGAACAAGGGCAGGGCGTCAACACGATCATCGGTCAAATCGCGGCGGATGCGATTGGTGTGCCACTCGATCGTGTGCGCGTTATTTCGGGCGACACCGAAGCCACGCCGTATGGCGGTGGCACCTATGCATCGCGCGCCACCGCAATCGGCGGTGAGGCCACTTGGCAAGCGGGTCGCGCATTGCGCAAAGAGATTCTTCGCATCGCCGGTGCGCTGCTTAAAGCCGATGCAGCGACGCTCGATATTTTCGAAGGCAACGTGGTGGATGCCGCCACCAAGCATGTGCGCGTAACCTTGGCCGAGATCGGCCGCATCGCCCACTTCCAAGTGGGGGAATTGCCGCCCGACATCCAACCCGAGGTGATGGTGACCCGCCATTACCGTATGGTGGGCAATCTGTACATCTTCACCAACGGGGTGCACGGTTCTTACGTCGAAGTCGATACCGATACCGGATTTATTAAACTTCTCAAGCACTGGATTGTCGAAGACTGCGGTCGCATTATCAATCCCAATCTCACTGATGAACAGGTGCGCGGTGGCTGCGTGCAGGGGATTGGCGGCGGCATGTATGAACATTGCATCTACGATGCGACAGGACAATTACAGAACGGCACCATGGTCGATTACCTCACGCCGATGGCAGGCGAAATGCCAGATATCGATGTCGCGCATGTGCAAACGCCCACCACAATCACCACGCTTGGCGCCAAGGGAGCAGGTGAATCCGGTACCGGCGCGGCGCCGGGCGCTGTGATGTGCGCGGTCAACGATGCGATCCGATCGCTTGGCGCGCGTGTGACGGAGCAGCCGATGACCCCAGCGGTTATTCTGAAAGCGTTGGGTCGGTACTAAGTATGAGGCGATTATCGCGGCCCCTCTCCCGCATTGGGGCGAGGG
>CAMDRJ010000003.1 GCA_945906755.1 Klebsiella pneumoniae
AGGACAAGCGGTTGGACCAATTGAAGCTGCAGTACTAGAGGGCCACCGCCGGGTGGCCCAAAAACCGTGCGGCCGCGTTAGCGACCGCTTCTAGCCGCTTCGAGCGGCTCACAAACTAAAGCCCCCGGCTCTGCCGGGGGATATTTACCGGTTGTCGATCCCTGCGTCTAGACGTATGATCCGCACGTGGTCCGCATCGTGCTTCGACCGGCGCGGACCGTTTGTAGCGCGCTGGGCTTCAGCGCGATAGCGCTCTGCCAGAGAATGCAGACACTGCCCGGTTGCTACCCAAGCGAACTTCCGAGGAGACGACAAATGAAACGAAGCGGTTTCTTGCCCGGCATGGCCGGACTTGCAGCAGCGCTTGCACTTGCCAGTGGCGCGGTCTTTGCCCAAGGTAATCCGATCAAGATTGGTTGTGGCATGGCGTTGACCGGCGGCATCGCGGCTAACGGCAAAGCAGCGATGATCGCGATGAATCTCTGGGAAGAAGACGTCAACAAACGCGGCGGCTTGCTCGGTCGCCAAGTCAAGATCACCTGCTACGACGATCAAAGCAATCCGTCGACGGTGCCCGGGATTTATTCGAAGCTGATCGACAGCGATAAAGTCGATCTGATCGTTTCCGGCTACGGCACCAATCTGATCGCACCTGCGATGCCGCTTGCGATGCAGCGAAACATGCTGTTCATGGGCCTGTTCGGGCTCGATGTGAATCAGAAGTTCAAATATGACCGTTACTTCCAGATCATGCCGACCGGGCCCACGCCCGCGCTGGGTTGGAGCGAGGGCTTCTTCGAAGTTGCCGCGAGCCAGGGCGTGAAGACCATCGCGTTGGTGGGTACCGATGCCGAGTATCCGGCGGTTGCGCTGCAAGCCGCGCGTGAGCACTCGAAACGGAAGGGCCTCAAGTTGGTCTATGACAAGACCTACCCGCCCAACACCGTCGATTACACACCGATCGTGCGAGCGATTCAGGCGACCAATCCGGACGCCGTGTTCCTCGCCTCGTATCCGCCGGATTCCGCCGGCATGGTGCGTGCCGCCAACGAAGTCGGACTCAAAACCAAAATGTTCGGTGGCGGTCTGGTCGGCCCCCAGTTTGCGGCGCTTCGTTCCCAATTGGCGGGCCAGATCAACGGCATTGTGAACTTCGAGTTCTGGGCCCCGGAAGTGGCCGACAAATTCCCGTTCATCAACGACTTCCTCAAGAAGTACCAGGAACGCGCGGCGAAAGAAGGGGTCGATCAGCTCGGGTTCTACCTGCCGCCTTACGCCTACGCGATGATGCAAGTCTATGAGCAGGCCATCAAATCCGTGGGTAGCCTTGATCAAGCCAAGCTTGCCGAGCATATCCACAAGGCCGAGTTCGATACCGTGGTCGGCAAGGTGCGCTTCGGCAAGAACGGTGAATGGGATCGGGCGCGTGTGATGCTGGTGCAGTATCACAGCATCAGCGGTAACGATCTCGACCAATGGCGCAAACCCGGTCGCGTCAGCATCCTCTATCCGAACGAATACAAGACCGGCACGATCAAAGCGCCCTACCACGACAATCGGAAATAGCGACAACGCAGTACCGCGCGCGGGCAGAGCACCCGCGCGCCGCTGGTGGAATTCACCCCAAGGGAAATTATGGATTTCAACGGGGCGTTGCTGACCAACGCCGTTATATCCGGCTTGCTGCTGGGCGGCTTCTATGCCGCGGTGAGCGTCGGCATAGCCATTTCGTTCGGCATGCTGGATGTCGTCAACATCGCACATCCTGCCTTCATCATCCTTGGGTCTTACGTCGCGTTCATCGTCAATCAATGGCTTGGCCTTGATCCGATTCTCATCACGCTAATTTTGTCTCCGGCGTTCTTTGCGCTTGGGCTGGTGATGTACCGGATCTTCTATTACTGTTTCGAGCGGCACGGGCAGGAATCGCTGCGGGGCTTGGCGTTCTTCTTCGGTATTCTTTTTATCACCGAGGTGGTGCTGATCCTTATCTTCGGTGTCGACTACCGTTTGGTCAAAACCGCCTACTCCGACACCACCTGGCGTTGGGGTGATATCGATTTCCCGTTGCGCCTCGTCGTGCCGTTCCTGATATCGGTCGTGATGGTCATGGGTCTTCACTTCTTCATGAAGAAGACCTTCTTCGGGCGTGCCGTGCTGGCCGTGGCCCAGGATCAGCAGGCGCTGCGCCTGATGGGCGTGAATCCGGTACGCATCAAGGAAGTCGCGTTTGCGATTTCCATCGCAACTGCTGGTGTTGCCGGCGCCTTCCTCGTCGTGATTCTGCCGGTGCAACCGTCGCTTGGGCGGGAGTTCATCGGGCTCGTCTTTGCCGTCACGGTCTTAGGTGGCATGGGGTCGATCTATGGCGCGCTGCTGGGCGCCTTTATCCTCGGCATCGCGGAGTCGTTTACCGCGACCTATGCCGGACCCTCCTGGGCGCCGGCGGTCTCGTTCGGTCTGCTGCTGCTTGCTCTGACCTTTAAGCCCTCCGGGCTACTCGGGCGTTAGCGCACATGAAAAACATGAGCAATCCGGCGTTTGCCGCGGTCGCGCTGATTGTCACCATCGGCTTGATCCTCGCAAGTTTCACGATCCAGAACGACTACTTCTTCTCGGCCGGTTATCGCGTCCTGATGTTCATCATTCTCGCGACTGCCTGGAATATTCTTGGCGGTTACACCGGCTACGTCAATTTCGGGATCGCCGGATTCTTCGCGATCGGTGCGTACTCAACCGTCGTTTGCTACAAGCTGGGTGCGCCGATCCTCGTATCGGTAGCGGTGGCAACGCTTGCGGCCGGCATCGCGGGCTATGCGCTTGGCTATCTGACCATGCGCCTGCGCGGCGTGTTCTTTTCGATCGCGACGCTGGCGCTCGCCGTCATGTTGTTTACCTTCGTAGTGAACTGGGACTTTGTGGGCGGCGCGCGCGGTACCTATGTGATTCAACCGCGCGAAATTCCGTTCGGACTGCCCCGCTATATTCATTGGCTGTTTGCGCTCACCGGCGTTCTGGCGGCGCTGTCGATTATCGTCGCGCGTGTGATTGAGAAATCCAACATCGGTCGCGGTTTGGCGGCGATCCGTGATGATGAATTGGCCGCCGAATGCTCAGGCGTGCCGACACTGCAACTCAAGTTGCTGTCCACTGCGGCAAGCGGCGCCTTGATGGGCACGGCGGGTTCGACGTTTCCCTACTTCGTCTCTTATGTGGAGCCAAGTTCCGTCTTCGATCTTGCACTGGCGGTCAACAGCATCGCGATGCCTGTCATTGGCGGCATGACAACCTGGCTTGGGCCGCTGATCGGTGCAGTGTTGTTAGCGACCCTGCAGCAGGTCATTCAAGTAACCGTATCGTCCGCATGGGGCCTACTCATTACCGGACTCCTGCTCGTTTTCTTCGTGACGCTCGCCCCAAACGGCATCATGGGTTGGTTGCAGAAGGCGCGGAAATAAGCCCATGGCCAACGCATTGCTCGATGTCAAAGGCATTACCAAGCGTTTTGGTGGCTTCACTGCGCTTGATCACGTCGATCTCACCCTTGCTGCCGGCGAGCGGCTCGGACTGATCGGCCCGAACGGGTCCGGCAAAAGTACGCTCGTGAATTGCATCACCGGGGTCCTGTTTGCCGAAGAAGGTTCGGTGAATTTCGACGGCCATGATGTCTCCAAGTTGCAAGCGCATCAGCGCATTCGGCGCGGCCTGGCGCGTAGCTTTCAGATCCCGAAGCCGTTTGCGAGCATGAGCGTGGTCGAAAATCTTTGCGTACCGCTCATCTATGCCGCGCCTGCCGGTTCGAGCTCCAAGCGTCGGTCGGCCGATGTACATGGCGAGGCGATGAGCATCCTCACGGAAATCGGCCTCGCGGATAAAGCAGACGCCAGATCCGGCGGCCTCACGCAGGTCGATATGCGCAAGCTGGAACTCGCGCGCGCCATCGCGGCCAAGCCGAAGCTCTTGATATCGGATGAGGCCATGGCGGGCCTGTCGAGCAGCGAGGTCGATGACATCATCGGGCTTCTTCTCAAGATGAAGGAGCGCAACATCGCGGTCATCATGATCGAGCACATCATGCGCGCGGTCGTGAAATTTTCCGAACGGGTGGTGGTGCTCGATGCCGGGAAAAAAATCGCCGAGGGCGATCCACAGTCGGTGATGAAGAATCCGCTCGTGGAGAAAGCGTATCTTGGCGAATAACGGGACAGGCAAGAACGGTATTCGCGTCGAAGGCGTTGACGCGGGTTATGGCGCGGTGCGCGTACTGGACAAGGTGTCGATGCATGTCGCGGACGGCGAGACCGTAACGCTGCTCGGTACCAACGGCAACGGCAAGAGCACGCTGATCAAATGCCTCATGGGTCTGGTGCGCCCGACCGCCGGCAAAGTGATCGCCACCATCGATGGCACCGAATACGATCTGTCGAAGTACGAGACCGAAGCGATCGTCAATCTTGGCATTGCGCTGGTCCCGGAAGGCCGTCGACTCTTCCCCAAACTCACGGTGGAGGAGAACTTGTTGCTCGGTGCGTATCGCCCATCGGCGCGCGCCAAGATCGCCGAGAACCTCGACTTCGCATTCACCGCGTTTCCGCGACTCAAAGAGCGCAATACGCAACTGGCGGGCAGCATGTCTGGCGGTGAGCAGCAGATGCTCGCATTGGCCCGCGCGGTGATGACAGCACCAAAAATTCTGTTGATCGATGAGCCATCGGTGGGGCTGGCGCCGATATTCGTATCCCGCACGATTGAGAAGATCGCCGAGTTGAAAGAGCGCTACAACCTCACTGTGCTGATGGCCGAACAGAACTTCAATCAGGCGATCAAGATTGCCGATCGCGGTTATGTGATCGTCCACGGGCATATCGAATTCGAAGGCCGGACGCGCGACGAGTTGCGCAATAACGAGACCATCAAGAAGCTTTATTTGGGGTTGTAGGAGTCCACACTGATCATGGCCACCCGCCGCAGCAAAGTTCCTCTTCTAAGCGATCGCCTACCTTATTCGGCGATCATCGATCGTCCGCCGCTCACGCTCCCCGATGACGCGCGTATCGCGGTGTGGACGATCGTCAACTGCGAGCATTGGTCGATCGAACGCGCGATGCCGCGGACCGTACTGCCACCGCCGATGGGTCAACCGCTGTTGCCGGATCTGCCTAACTGGGCTTGGCATGAGTACGGCATGCGGGTCGGTATTTGGCGCCTGTTCGAATGCATGGAGAAATACGGCATTACGCCGACCTTCGCGGTCAACGGCTCGGTCATCAGCAAGTATCCACGCATCGCGAACGCCGCCAAGAAGGCGGGCTGGGAATTCATGGGTCATGGCTATCTGCAAGGCCCGATGCATCATGTCGCCGATCAGCGGCAGGCGATTCGCGACACGTTCAACGCGATCAAGAAATTCACCGGCAAAGGCCCGCGTGGCTGGGAAAGTCCGGGTCTCACCGAAACCGCCGAAACGATCGATTTCCTGGCCGAAGAAGGCATTGAGTATGTGGCGGACTGGGTGCTGGATGATCAACCCACGCGGATTCGCACTACCACCGGTTCGATCGTCTCGGTGCCCTATACCGTCGAGACCAATGACATCAATATCTTTGCCTTGCAGCATCACTCGTCCGAAGAGTGGTTGCGCCGAGGTATCGCGCAGTTCGATCGCTTGTATGACGAAGGCGCTTCGATCCGGCGCGTCATGGCGATCTCGACGCATGCGTATCTCTCCGGCGTGCCGCACCGCATCGGGTATCTTGAAAAGTTGTATCAACACATCCTGTCGAAGCCGGGCGTTTGTCTCTGGACCGGTGGCCAGATCTACGACTGGTATGTCGATCAAACCGGCGGCGCTGCGCCACGCAAGTCGGCCCGGCGCGCCGCGGCTAAGCGATAACGGGCCATCTCGACTATGAAGCTGCGCTTCGTGCCGGTCGGTGCCTTCGGCGCGGTGATGGGTGTTGCGGGGCTTGCGTTGGTGTCGCGTGAAGCGCACAAGGTGCTCGGTTTTCCCGCGTGGGTCGGCGAAAGTTGGGCCGCGCTCGCGGTCCTGCTTCTCGCCGCGTTGCTGGCGGTGTATGGACTCAAAGTGCTCAAGTATCGCGACGCCGTCAAAGCGGAACTCGACAATCCCGGACAACTCGCCTTCTTTGGCAGCATCCCGATTGCACTCGCCCTGGTCGGCGGTTGTCTCGCGCCCTATGCGCTAGTGCTCGCCAAGGCGCTCTGGTGGATCGCGGTCGTGGCGATCGTGCTGCTGCAGGTGTTTAGTTTGAGTCGTTGGCTTGCAGGGGGTGTCGATCCCGGTCAAGTGAACACCGGCTGGATGATCATGATGATCGGTCCAATGCCAATGGCGGCGGGCGGCTTGGCGATCGGCGAGCTTGAGTCGGCGCGCTTCCTGTTTGGTCTTGGCTTGATCGCGACCCCGTTTATTATGGGCATGGCCTTTCAGCGCACTATCACTGGCGCGACATTGCCAGGGGGTGTGCGCCCACTCTCATTCATATTGCTGGTACCCCCTGCACTAACCAGCGCGCTGGTTCCGGCTCTGTGGGACGTGCCGGGTCACTATCTGCTGGATGCTCTCTTCTATTTTGATCTAGTGCTTTGCGCGGGGTTGCTCGCCGCATCGCGACACTTTGCCAAGTGGCCCTTCACACCCGTTTGGTGGGCGATGACCTTCCCCTTGGATTCATTGGCCGCTGCGGGACTCGTATTCCTCAAGTTGAATCCCGGGCAACCCGCCGCCGCCTTGGCATGGACGACGGTGGGCCTTGCGACGGTGGTCGTGATCATGGTCGGGTATCGCACGATCAAGGCCCTTGCGAGCGACACGCTCTTTGTGGCGCCCAAGCCGGCTTAAGCGGCCAGGCGTTTAGAATCGATAGCCTGAACGAAGGGTGGGACGCATGAACGCCGGTTGCTCGATTGAAGCACTTGCCGCAGCGATCCCGGATGGCGCGAAGCTCGCTATTCCCGGTGATGATCGCGGCGTCGCGATGGCCGCCACGCGCGCGCTGGTGCGTCGCGGTGTGCGCGATCTCCACCTTGTGTGCGTACCGATCTCGGGCATCCAGGCGGATATCCTGATTGGCGCCGGATGCGTGCGAACCATCGAGACCTCCGCGGTAACGCTTGGCGAATATGGCCTTGCGCCACGCTTCACCGCCGCCATTAAATCGGGACACCTTCGTATCCTCGATGCCACCTGTCCCGCCATTCATGCAGCATTACAGGCCACGCAAAAAGGACAGCCTTTCGTGCCGATTCGCGGGCTTCTCGGAACGGATGTGTTGCGCAATCGGCCTGATTGGAAAGTGATCGACAACCCGTTCAACGCTGCCGAGCCGATCGTGCTCGTGCCCAATATCCAACCCGATATCGCGCTCTTTCATGCACCGCTTGCCGATCGCGCCGGCAACGTGTTCATTGGGCGCAAACGCGAGCTGCTCAATGCCGCGCATGCGGCCAAACAAACATTCGTGACGGTCGAACGCATCACCGATGAAGACTTGTTGGCCGATGAAGGGCGTGCGGCGGGCGTGATTCCATCGATCTATATTTCGCGCATTGCGTTGGCCGAACGCGGCGCTTGGCCGCTCCGGTTTTGGGATGCTTACCCGGAGGACGAAGCTGAACTCACCCGGTATGCGACGATGGCCAAGTCGGCGGACGGCTTTCGTGAATGGCTGGCCGACTGGATGAACGCGAAGGCAGCATGAGTTCTTCGTCGACAGTGCTGCTGATCTCGGTCATCGCACGGCTCTTGGCCGATTGCCGACATGTGGCGGTTGGTGCGTCCTCGCCAATTCCCGGATCGGCGGCGCTCCTCGCGCGTCACCGAACCGATGGTGCGATGCGCGTCACCGTCTTAGGCTCGATGCGCAACAACGCTTTCACCAATGGCGGTGTGGAACTCTTTGATCTCGCGGTGCAAGGACGCATCGACGCATTTTTTCTTGGCGGCGGGCAGATCGACGGCGAAGCGAACATCAATCTGGTCGGCACTGGCGACTACCCGCAAGTCGATGTGCGCTGGCCCGGTTCATTCGGCTCAGCGTATCTGTATTTCCTCGTGCCGCGCGTCATCCTTTTTCGCGAGGAACATACGCGCCGCGTGATGGTGCCAAAGGTCGATTTCATCAGCGCACCAGGCGTGAGCGAGCCAGGCGTTTATCGTCCGGGCGGGCCGGCGGCCTTGGTGACCAGCCTCGCGCACTTTTCGTTTGATCGAACGCGGCGGCGTTTTCGCATCGAAAGCGTGCATCCCGGTCATACGCTGGAAGAAGTGCTCGACCACACCGGCTTTGTGTTCGATCAACCGGCCAGCGTGCCGACGACGACGCTACCCGATGCGGCAACCCTCGCTCTGATAAACGGGCCGATTCGCGAGGAGATCGCCGAGGTCTATCCGCGCTTTGCGGCGAAACTTATCGCCTGAATTCCAGCATGTACTGGTAGGGCAGATCGTCGTAGCGCTTGGCTAACCGAAACCCGGCCAGCGCCATCTCATCGATGACCTGTTTATCGGCGAGCTTCATGCCAGGTGGCGGACCGACCGGCAGTTCGCGTTTATGGAAGTCGACGACGACAATCCGGCCATTTGCGCGCAGCCCCTCGCGCAGTTTTGCGTAATAACGCGGCCGATTGACGATATGGTGCAGCACATCGCAGATGAATATCGTGTCGATGGTTGCCTGCGGCAGACGCGGATCGTCGCGTGCAGCGAGAACCGGTACGACATTCTTCGGTTCACCCCGCATGATCGCTGAGAGCAGCGCGGTATCGATGTCAACCGCGTAGACAGACTTCACCACCGGTACAAACCGCCGCGTGAAGTAACCGGTGCCTGCGCCGATGTCTGCGACCACCTCGTCTGGCTTGAGTTGCAGCGCGGCGATCACTTGGCTTGGGCGCTGCCAGGCATCCCGCTCCGGGTTCTCAAGGATGCGCTCCCATTCTGCCAATGGGCGCTCGCGATGATGATGCATCCCGGTGCCATGGCATCCTGCCAGCAGCGTCAACGTCATGGCCAGCAGAGTTACCAAGGATTTCAATGCGTTCTCCTATTGCGTGGCGGGACGGCTGGCGCGATTTGCGCTACTTTAGCGCTGAATACGAATCCGAGAGACAGCGATGACCGTGGTCAATGAAGGTGCAGTGCTGTGGCAACCGGATGTCGAGAAGCGCGATCAGACCCAGATGGCGCACTACATGCGTTGGCTGGCCGAGAAAAAGGGTCTTCGTTTTCAGTCGTATCAGGCGTTGTGGGAGTGGTCCGCGACCGATATCGAAGGATTCTGGAGTTCGTTGTGGGAGTACTTTCCGGTGCGCGCCTCCGCGCAGCCGACCACGGTGCTCGACACGCGGCGCATGCCCGGCGCGAAGTGGTTCCCTGGCGCCAAGCTCAACTATGCTGAACATGCGTTTCGCTACGCATCCGCACAACAGCCTGCCATCATCGCGCAATCCGAAACGCGCGAGCGAACCGAGATCGATTGGGAAACGCTGCGTGTGCAAGTCGGATCGGTCGCGCAGGCATTGCGGGACATGGGCGTTGTGGCAGGCGATCGCGTTGTCTCGTACATGCCCAATGTGCCGGAAACCATCATCGCCTTTCTCGCCACGACGAGCCTTGGTGCGATCTGGTCGAGCTGTTCGCCGGACATGGGCGCAGGCGCGGTCATCGATCGGTTCAAGCAGATCGAACCCAAAGTCCTGTTTGCGGTGGACGGCTATCGCTACGGCGGCAAGGATCATGATCGCAAGGGCGTGATTACCCAGTTGCAGGCAGCGATGCCCTCGCTCACGAACGTCGTGTTGCTACCGTATCTCGATGTCAATGCGAGCCCGTCACAATTTCCAGGTGGCGTGACGTGGGCGAGCCTGCTTGACCGACGCGCCATCCTGCAGTTTGCGCAACTCGATTTTGATGCGCCGCTATGGATCGTTTATTCGTCAGGCACCACCGGATTGCCGAAGGCGATCGTCCACGGCCATGGCGGTGTGCTGATCGAGCATTTGAAGACGATGCTCCTGCATAAAGACATGCGCCCAGGTGATCGGTTCTTTTGGATGTCAAGCACCGGCTGGATCGTGTGGAATCTCTTGGTGAGCGGGCTGCTGGCCGGCTCGACGCTGGTTCTCTACGACGGCAACCCTGCGTATCCAGACTGGAGCACGCTCTGGCGCTTCGCATCGGAAACCAAGACCAACGTGTTCGGCGCAGGCGCAGCGTTCTTTAACTCATGCATGAAGGCCGGCCTCACGCCCGCCAAATCGTTTGATCTTTCCGCATTGCGACAGATTGGCTCCACCGGGTCACCGCTCACCGTCGAGAACTATGCGTGGGTCTACGCGTCGGTAAAGCAAGATGTGTGGCTTGCATCGATCAGCGGATAAGGGCATTACGGTAACAAACTAAAAGGCGCCTGAGTGAAAGTGGTGTCGCCCAACATCTCGCTCGACACGGAAACGAAAAGGGCTACATCCAGCGCCCGGTGTCAGGCCTCAATGCTGTTCGTTTAAGGAAAGCCGTCGCCCCCGCGAAGGCGGGGGCCCAGTGCGGCCTTACAGATTTCTCTGGATTTTCGCCTTCGCGGACTGGCAAGCTCTTTAAGCGAACAGCATTGTGTCAGGCCTTGCTTATTGCATCGAGGAGACGCCCTCGACGATGCGCGGTTGACGACACTCGGTTGATTTGTGTGTTGCCGCTGTGCCGCTCCGGCGCCGTGACGGAATCCGGAATGACTCAATCCGCGGAACCGCCGCATATGTGACTCGTTCGTGTGTAGTGTGGGCGTTGCGCCTTGACGCTTTCCACGATCGCGATTAGCGCTAAGAAAGCGGCGGCCATCGGGCGAGGGTAAACTGGAAACGAGCCGATCCTTTCGAGGAAATCCAATGATAGACGTCAACACTCTGAGCCGAGACGAGCAGCTTGAGCTCCTCGAACAGCTATGGGAATGCTTATCGTCAACCCCACAATCAATTCCGATGACCGACGCGCAACGTGAAGAACTCGATCGACGACTTGATGAGCTTGACCGCGAAGGTCCGGTCGGTATCGCGGCCGAGGAAGTGTTGGGGCGGCTGCACTCGCATCGAGAGTGAAAGCCATAATCATTCGGCCGGCCGCGCTTTGATGCGCAGGTTCCCGTATGGGGTCTTCTACCGAGACATGGCGCAATTCATTGTGGTCGTCGCATGTATGCATGTTCGTCGCCAACCAAAACGCTGGCAATCGCGAAGCTGACGGCTAAAATTGCCTCGAAGGTTGCTCCAGCGCATGATTCGAGGATGATCTTGTACAAAGATAGGCAGCACATTCCCGCGTTGACTAGCGTAGGAAGTTGCCACCATGATGGTCAGCACATATTTGGCCTCCGTCCTCAGCGGACTCGGTTTGAAATTGGTTGAGGGCGTTGGCCCGACAGGTCAAGACGGCACTGCAAACCCATGCAGAAGGTGATGGAGCGGCTACGCCTGATGAAATCGATAGGGTCATGCCGCAGCGATCGGTTCGGCGTTTTCTCAGGGACACAATCTCGCATAGAATCCCTCACAGCATGGACACCATCGCCAGCATTGAAACCCTTCTCGTCGCCGTACCCACGCGCCGCGAGCACAAGTGGACCGGACTCACCGAACCCATCGGCCGTTATGTCCTCACCAAACTGACCGATTCGTCCGGTCGCGTCGGCTGGGGTGAAGCGCCGGCACTCAAGGATTGGGGCGGCGAGTTCGGCCGCTACTTCGGCGAGTCGCACAGCATCGCGCGGCTGGTCATCGCGAATTATCTTGCCCCTGCGGTACGCGGTATGCCGCTTGGCGATTTCGTCGAACTGCATCGGCGAATGGATGCAATCGTGAAAGGCTATCCCTATGCGAAAGCCGCCGTCGAGTTCGCGTACTACGACCTTACAGCGCGCGAGCTTGGTGTGCCTGCCTACACGCTCCTTGGCGGGCGGGCGCGCGATCGCATACCGGTCACCCATTCCATCGGACTGCTTGGCATTGATGAAGCGGTGAATGAATGCGCGCAAGTCGTGAAGGAAGGCATTCGTACCATCAAGATCAAGGTCGGACAGACGCCCAAACACGATGTGGAGATCGTGCGCCGGATTCGCGAGGCGGTTGGACCGGACATCGACTTGTGCGTCGATGCAAACGAAGGCTATGCCACGCCCGGTGAGGCGATTCGAACGATTCGTGCGATGGAAGCCTACGGCCTCAAATACGCCGAGCAGCCGGTGATGGGAATCGAGCGGCTCGCCGAAGTCTCCCGCGCGATCGACACGCCCGTCATGGCCGATGAAAGCGCATGGAATGCCCACGATGTGGTGCAGATCATCGAACAGCGCGCGGCCGAAATCGTATCGATCTACACCACCAAGCCGGGCGGGCTGTACAAGGCAATGGAAGTGGCCGCGGTTTGTCGCGCAGCGGGCATCATCTGCAATGTGAATGGATCGGTTGAGCTGGGTGTGGGCAACCGCGCCAACATCACGCTGGCAGCGGCTGCGCCTGCGGTCACGCTGTCGTGCGTGGTACCGGTCTCGACGCCCGCCGAACACCTTGCCGGTCGCATGGGCGGCATCTATTATCGAGACGACCTGCTGGCCGCGCCGATGCGATTCGTGGACGGTGCAATCGAAGTGCCGGATACACCGGGGCTTGGGATCGCGGTGGACGAGGCGAAGATCGAGCAGTATCGGGTTGCAGACTAGCCTCGAAAATTTACCGCGGAGGAAGCGGAGGTAACGGAGGGAGAATTGGGTCGTGGTGTAGGTGCCAAGTACGCACGTCATGATCGGACGATGCATCTTCGCGTGCCCCTTCGACGCGCAGGCAAAGAGCCCAACTGGTCAAAAAAACTACAAGCTCATACCTTCCGAATACCCTCACCATATCGTGCTACTGTCTTGTCGGCCGTAAGGAGCGTCAATCCCTCCACGCGAGCCTGTGCGATGAGAATTCGATCGAATGGGTCCCGGTGCAGAGGCGGGAGATCGTTCACCGCGACGGTGTGTTCGCTGGTGACAGCCAATTCGCGGTAGCCATTGACCAGCAGCATGCGCCATAGTCGGCGCGGGTCGACAATGAAGTCGGCGCGATCCAGCCCGTTCTTAATGCTGATCTCCCACAAGCTGGCGGCACTGAATACGAGTTGATTAGCAGGATCAAGCAATAACGTGCGTGTTCTGGCAGACAGCCGCTGCGGCTCGCTCGCAGACCATAGTACAAGGTGTGTGTCGAGCAACAGGTTCAAGCCTTGCGCCCCGCAAACAGTTTTTCTATTTCATCCGCGCCCATACGGTCGAAATCATCCGGCACGGTAAATTCGCCCGCCATGAAACCCAAGCGGCCGGCGGTTCCCACCTTCGCAGGTGTCAGTGGGATGACCTTGACCATCGGCTTGCCCGCCTTGGCGATGATGAACGCCTCGCCGCGAGCGGCCTGCTCCACCAGCTTGGAAAGCCGGGTTTTGGCATCGTGAATATTGACGGTAAGCATGGCGCCCCCATTGAACTAACCGAGGTTAGTCTACATGTTGCAAACCAAATGGCAAGCAAAGCTGTGGCGAATCGGAGGATCCGGTCAAGTCGTACCGATTCTCCGGGGGCCGGCGTGGCCGCGCCCCATCGTTGGGGTGACGTTTCCAATGCGCCACCAGATCGGCCTTGCCGGTGTCCTCCACCACGCCGTTGTTGCCATGCCGGTCTATGCCAAAATGCGTTATCCATAGAAGGACTAAGCCTTGAGACCAGACATCCTCACCCGCGTCACCGCCGCCGCCAAACAACACGGCGTGGACGCCTTTGTGACCTGCTCGCCCGAGAATTTCGGCTATCTCACCGGATTCATCGTTCCTTCGCAGCCGCTCATGCGACATCGGCATGCGATGGCGATCGTCACCGCAAGCGGTGAATCAGCGATTCTTGGTGTCGATATGGAGGCGACCACGATCGGCCGGCGCGCGCCCGCGACCCGCACGAAGATCTGGGCCGAGTTCGACGACAACTGCATCGCATCGCTCGCCGAACTATTGCGCGAGATGGGGCTTGCAAGCGCGAAGATCGGCATTGAGCTGGATTACTTGCCGGCCAGCGATTTCGTCAAGCTGCGTGAGGCGCTGCCCACCGCCAATCTCGTGCCGAATCAACAAATCTTCGCGCGCCTGCGCCAGATCAAGACGGCGGACGAGATCGCCCTCCTGCGACGCTTGTCACGCATCGCCGATCAAGCGATCACCGATGCCCTGCGGTCCGTGCGGGCCGGCGATACCGAGATGGACCTTGCCGGCCACCTGACCCGCAACGTATACGCGCTTGGCGCCGAGCAATTCAAGTTGATGATCGTCGCCACCGGTGAGCGCAGCGAACTGCCCAATGTCGGCCCGACCGAGCGAAAGCTTCAATCGGGTGATGTGTGCCGAGTCGAAATTTTCCCAATCATCGCGGGCTACCATGCGGGCGTATGCCGCACCGCCGTCGTGCAGAAAGCGCCGCCCCATGCCGAGCGCATCTGGAAGCACCTGGTCGACTGTAAATACCAACTGCTTGAACAGACGCGGCCGGGCGCCAGTTGCGAAGCGATCTACGATACCTTCATCAAGAAGCTCGCCGAGTTGAATCTGCCGCCGATCTCATTCGTCGGCCACGGCATCGGCCTCTTCTTGCATGAGGACCCCTATCTTGGCAAGACACCGGAGATCGGGCGCACGGGCGACGCACAGCTTGAAGAGGGCATGGTCCTTGGCTTCGAGCCGCTTTGTTATCGCACCGGCCATGGCTTCGGGATGCAGTTGAAGGATATGTTGGTAGTAACCAGCAAGGGTTGCGAAGTCCTGTCGGACTATTGCTCGAATGATGCATTGATCGTGGTGCAATAGGCCGATCATGCGTGTCGCCGTTATAGGTGCGGGTGCCGGCGGTGCGGCAGCGGTCGCGGAGCTGAGTATTGCCGGACACATCGTCACACTGTGGAATCGCAGCGCGGCCACCCTCGCGCCGTTTATTGCGTTGGGCGGCGTCGAATACGAAGGGGTGCTTGGTGCGGGAATTGCGAAACCCGCTTTGATAACCCCGAATCTGGCAGAGGCGATCGACAAGGCCGACGTCGCCCTCGTTTGCCTGCCTACGATCTCGCACGACAGCGTCGCGCGGTCCCTCGCGCAGTTGCGCGCCGACCGGTTGCCGGTTGTCCTCAATCCCGGGCATACCGGCGGCGCCCTCGAATTTCGCGAAAGCTATCGGCTTGCAGGTGGTGGTACCACCCCGCCGATCGCTGAATTTCACACGCTCTCTTACATCGCTCGCAAGTACGCACCGGCGAAGGTCACGATTACCGGCAAAGCGAAATTTCTTCGCCTGGGCGTATTACCCGGTGGCGATGCCGCGGCCGGCGCCGCGCGGTTGCTCTATCCGGTTGCGCACGCAGTCGGCGATGTTCTCAATTCGAGCCTGGCGAATCTGAACATGACGTTGCACGCACCGGGCGCGGTGCTTGGTGCGGCGTGGATCGAATCAACGCGCGGCGATTTCACGTTCTATGTGCAGGGTATGACCCCAGGGGTGACGCGCGTGATGCAGGCCCTCGACGATGAACGCCTCGCGGTGGCTCGCGCATTCGGGCACGCGTTGTTGCCACTGGGTGCGGAAATGCAAAAATACGGGACAGTTGAACCGTATGTGACTGACACGACGGATCTGGTGGGTGCGATCGCCAGCGGCGAGGCGAACAAAAAGATCAAGGCCCCCGATTCATTGCGGCATCGCTACTATCTGGAAGATTTCGGGCATGGCCTGGTACCCTTCATTGCGCTGGGAGAGGCAGCAGGCGTACCGACACCGGTTGCCAAAGCACTGCTCGACCTTGGCTCAACCTTGACCGGCGTGGATTTTCGTCAATCCGGTCGCACGGCGCAGAAAATGGGCATCGCGGGGTTGGATCGAGATGGCGTACTGAAAGCGGTAAGGAAATAGGAACCCACCATGCCCATCCCAATCGGTGTCAGCTTCGACGGTTTTTGCTCCTTTGCCGATTCACTCACCATCGCACGTGAAGCGGAGGATGCCGGCGCCGCCAGTCTGTGGATGGCCGAGCATCTTGGCTATCGCGACTCGCTCGGTTCATGCATGGCATTTGCGATGGCGACCAAGCGTGTTGGCATCGTGCCCACTGCTATCAGTCCTTATCTGCGCAATCCGACGCCCTTGGCAATGGCGATGGCCACGCTTGCCGAAGCAGCACCCGGCCGCGCACGCATTGCGCTTGGGATCGGCAATCCGCTCTTTCTCGGTGAATCGGGCGTTCGCATCGACAAGCCGGTGCGTGCGCTGCGCGAGTATGTCGAGGCGCTGCGCGGTCTGTGGAGCGGCGAGCCGGTGCATCAGCCAGAGGCGATGCTCCACCGGCTGGACGGCGCGCGCATGATGTTCCGACCACCCGCGCCGATCCCGATTTATCTTGCGCCGATGAAGGAGCAGAACCTGCGACTGGCGGGCACCTCCGCGGATGGCGTGGTGCTGTCGGCGGGCTTGTCGCCTGAATACGCGCGCGTCTCGCTCGATTTCGTCGCAGCCGGTGCTCGATCGGTTGGGCGTGCGCCCAGTGCCGTTGGCCGCGCAGCGTATATTTTTTTCATGGCCGCACGGGACACGCGCGACGCGCTGGAGAAATCGCGCCGCAAGCTTGCGTTCGTGCTGCGCAATCGTTTCCTCGACGAGAGCATCGCGCATTCAAAGATCCCGATCGATCAGGCGGCGATCATCGATGCCATCGGCAAGCGCGATCTGGAGCGTGCGGCCTGCCTTGTCCCGGACGAAGCGGTGGAGGCATTCACGGTCTTCGGGACCCAACAGCAATGTGCCGATCGATTACAACGATACATCGACGCCGGCATCGATGAACCGGTATTGTTGCTGGTCGGCGAACCGGCCGATCGCGCCGAATCGCTCGCCGTGATACGCGCATTTCAATAGGAGATCGCATCATGAATCGCATGCTTGGCACCCTCATTCGCTTTGCCGCCGCTGTCGCCGGATCACTCTGCGTATTCGGTATGGCGAACGCGCAGACATTCCCGTCGCAACCGATCACGCTGGTCGTGCCTTGGCCACCGGGTGGCGGCAGTGACATCGCGATGCGCCTGGTCGCCGATGCGGCAACGAAAAAAATGGGCGTGCCGGTCGTCGTGATCAATAAGCCGGGGGCGGGCGGCACCATTGGGCTAAAAGAGGTCGCGTCATCAAAACCGGATGGCTATACGCTAGGCATGATCGCCACCGGCGCGGTGTTCGCGCAATACAACAACCCAAATGCGACCGCGATTGCCGATTTCGATCTCATCGCGTTCTTCGGCGATGACCCATCGTTGCTGACCGCCAGCGCGAAATCCGGCATCAAGTCGATCGCGGAGTTCGTGGCCGCCGCCAAGGCAGCGCCGGGCAAGCTGAAGAACGGCAATGATCAGCCGGGCGGCTCCTCTTACATTACCGCCGCACTGATGGAGAAGAAGCTCGATGTGCGTCTGATCAAGGTGCCGTATGCAGGTTTCGCCCCCACCGTTCAAGCACTGCTTTCAGGTGAAATCGATACGGTTACCGTCCCTGCGCCCGATGTCGTGCAGCATCAGAAATCCGGCGCGGTGCGCATTCTCGCGGTGGCCGGCACCGAACGCCATTTCCTCGCCCCGGAGGTGCCCACCTTTCGCGAACAGGGCATCGATTTCGTTGCCGGTGCGTGGCGCGTGATCGCAGGCCCCAAAGGCATTCCAGCGGATCGGCTGGCGCTCCTTGAAACGAAACTGCTCGAGACGATGCGCGATAAGGAATTCCAGGAGAAAGCCAAGGGCGCCGGATTTATCGTCCAGCCCCTTGGCCGGACCGCCACCATCAAGCGGCTCACCGACGAGGACAGCGCCATGTATCCGGTGTTTCTTGAAGCGGGGTTGGTGAAGGCGCGGCAGAAGTAGCGATCATCGGCTGCTACGCTAACGACCACGGGTGATGCGCGCGCGTCTCTTAAGGCACGGTAACGAAGACGTTGTCGCCGGGCTCGTCTTCATTGTTTTTGGTATGGCCGGACTCTGGTTTGGTCGAAACCTGAGTGTCGGCAGTGCCAACGATATGGGGGCGGGGTTCTTCCCTTTGGTGATGTCCGTTGCGCTGATCGGCCTTGGGGTGGCGATTGCGGCAAGCGGCATCTGGCGCGGTGCCGCAAGCATCGACCGCATCGCATGGCGCGCACCAGTCCTTATTACTGCTGCGGTCCTCGCATTTGCCGCGACGCTGGAAGCGCTGGGCGTGGTCATCGCGGTCGCTCTGTGTGTGGGCACCGCGAGCTTCGCGGGCAGCGTCCGGCGAATTGGCAAAGTGCTCGCCTTGGCCGCGATCCTTGCCGTCGTTGTCCTTGCGGTATTCGTTTGGGGACTCGGCCTCCCCTTGCGCGCCATGCCCGCCTGGCTTCATTAGCGCAGCGCGCGTGGAAGCCATTCTCGCCAACATCGGGCACGGCCTTGCGATCGCGCTGACACCCGGCAATCTTATGCTGTGCCTGGCGGGCTGCCTGCTTGGCACCTTGATCGGCGTCCTGCCCGGCATCGGCCCCACTGCGACCGTGGCGATGCTGATGCCGATTACGTTCTGGTTGCCCCCGACCGGCGCGCTCATCATGCTAGCCGGCGTGTTTTACGGCTCGCAGTATGGCGGCTCAACCACCGCGATCCTGGTCAACTTGCCCGGCGAATCATCATCAGTCGTAACCTGTCTGGACGGCCATGCGATGGCCCGCCAAGGGCGGGCGGGCGCAGCGCTCGCGATCGCCGCCCTCGCATCGCTGTTTGCCGGAACGATGACCACGTTCGCGATTGCATTCGGCGGACCCGCGATCGCCGGTATCGCGCTGCTGTTTCAGTCAGCAGACTATGTGGCGGTCATGGTGTTGGGCTTGGTGGCGGCGGTCGTACTCGCGCACGGCTCGCTTCTGAAAGCGATCGCTATGGTCGTGCTCGGCATTTTCCTTGGACTGGTCGGCACCGACGTCACGACCGGCGAACAACGCTACACGTTCGGCGTCTCCGATCTGTTCGATGGCATCGGCTTCGTCCCGATTGCGATGGGAATGTTTGGCCTAGCGGAGATCATGCTCAATCTCGAATCCCGCACCGGTACGAGCGCAATCGCCAAGCTCACCGATCGGCTGTGGCCAAGCCGCGCAGATTTTCGGCGTGCTACCCCCGCCGCGGCGCGCGGCACGCTGCTTGGCATCGTGCTTGGCATTCTTCCCGGCGGCGGTTCAACGATTCCATCGTTCGCTGCGTATAGCCTAGAAAAGAAACTCGCGCGTGACCCATCGCGATTCGGCAAAGGCGCGGTCGAAGGCGTCGCGGCGCCCGAAGCGGCCAACAATGCAGGCGCCCAAGCGGGCTTCATCCCGATGCTCGCGCTCGGCATTCCACCGAACGCGATCATGGCGCTCATGATCGGGGCAATGATGATTCACGGCATCCAACCCGGACCGCAAATCATCGAGAAGCAACCCGATCTGTTCTGGGGATTGGTGGCGAGCATGTGGATTGGCAATGTAATGCTGGTGATCCTGAACCTGCCACTCATCAGCATCTGGGTGCGACTACTCTCGATTCCCTATGCATATCTGTTTCCGGCGATTATTGTGTTTTGCTGTATCGGCGTCTACAGCATCAAGAACAGCGCAATGGAAGTCGTGTTCATGGCCGTGTTTGGGATCGTTGGCTATCTGCTTCGCAAACTCCGCTGCGAGCCCGCGCCGCTACTGCTTGGCTTGATCCTGGGACCACTGCTTGAGGAAAATTTTCGGCGGGCCATGATGGTTTCTGGCGGTGATCTTGCCGTGTTCATCACGCGCCCGATCAGCGCCGGGCTCCTCGTGGCGTCGATGGTCCTGCTCGCCGCGGTCATCGTGCCGGGGGTCCGCAGCATGCGCAGCAAAGTGAATGAACATTGACGTGACGGGTGTCGTTCGATAAGTTAAGCGCCGTCCCCGCGCCATTCCATCGCAGCGGGCAACGCTCAATCGGGGGAATCATGAAATACCAAGAGCAACTGAAACGCATCTACCCAACCCGCACTGCCATGATGAAGCGCGTGGCACGCTTTTCCAAGTTGAAAGGCTTTGACGGCGGACTGCCTGACAGCGATTTTCCCGGCGCGGAGCGGATTCTCTACAACGTGATTGGTTTTCAGCCGCCCAAGGGTGAAGGCGGCGGCATTCAATCACCGGTTGGGCCGCGCTCGGCACGCAACGCGGCGATCAAGATTCGCGAAGGCTTCAATCTCGGCTTTGCGCGTGCCTTACCCGGCAAAGGGCCGATGATGCACAACCACGACACCAATGAAACCTTCATTTGCATGACCGGCAAATGGCGCGCGAACTGGATCGCGAAATCGAAGAAAGTTGAGCATGTCGATCTCAATCCGCTCGATACGATTTCATTTCCGCCCGGATGCATTCGCCGTTTCATGAACATCACCAAGGGACCGAAGAACAAGCATTCGATCCTGATGTTCGTGATCGGTGGTGATCAGCCGAAGGCGGAGTTCACCGCGGAGTCGATCGATGAACTGGCGGCAGCGGGGCTGTGGCCGGAAAAATCCAGCAAGCCGCAACCGAAGAAACGTGCCAGCGCCAAGAAGCGCGCGCGTGCCTGATCAGGCACGCCGATTCATTCGCGTTTCAAGCCATACAGCGACCAGGATGAGGGCGCCACCTGCCAGCGCGCGGGTGGTGACTTGCTCATCAAGAATCACCACGCCCCAAAAGACGCCGAACACCGGAATCAGGAAGGTCACATAGAGCGTCCGTACCGGGCCCACTTTTTCGAGCAGTTGAAAGTACATGACGTAGCCGAACACGCTTGCGAGGATAGAGAGCGCAACGGCAGCGCTAACCGCTGTCAACGTGATCGGCCCCGGGATTTCTACGATCGGCAGCAGCGGCGCGATGAGTAACGCCGAATAAAGCTGCGAGGCCCCCGCCATTACGATCGGCGAAACCTTGGGGCCGTAGAGCTTGGTGACTATGCCGCCGAAGCCATAGCAAAACGCTGCGCCAAGTGCGGCAAACAACGCCCATAACGCATAGGGACTATCGGCCACCACCACGTCGCCGGCGAGCACCCATACGCCTATTGCTCCAACGATGATCGCGGCGATCCGCACGGCAGTTAGTCGATCACCAAATAAGAGCGCTGCCCCAATGGCGGCGTACAGCGGCGAGGTTGCATTGATGATGGCGTTGAGCCCCGCCGGCAAATGCATCGCGGCAAACCCGTACAACGCAAATGGCACGGACGAGCCCACCGCACCAATCACAAAGTAGCGCCACGCATGTTGCTTGAGGCCGATCTGCTCGCGGGTCCATCGTGCGTAGACGTAGAGAATCACCCCGGCAACGACTAAGCGGATTTCCGCGGATAGGATTGCGCCGAGATTAGGCGCCGCAATTCGCAAGAACATGAACGATGCGCCCCACAGGGCGGCGATCGTCACCATGCGAGCGAGATCAGCGGCTGACATGCAACCGGCTCATGACTTTTTTTACCGCAACCCGTGGCATGATCGGGTGTCTGCAATCAGGGTGTTGCTTCGCGATGGAATCGGCACGACCTCTCAAAATTCCGATTAAAGCTGTTCTCATCAACGTCGTTGGTGCGCTTGCTTGCGGGGTGGGGGTAAGCGGTCTGGCTGCCGCCGATGAGCGATTTGCGATGCATACGGCGATCGCTGTCGCCCTGATTATCGCGGGTATTGCAATGATGGGTTATGCGATGGTGCGAATCCTATTGCGGATGCGCGCTACGTCACGCGATACAGAAAGTTAGGGAAACGCTGATTAAGCTATCTCGCGCAATCAGCGTGACCATATTTTTCGGGGAGTTACGAGGGGGCGAGCCCCCTTGTTCAATCATTCGTTAGGCGTCGATGGTGCCGTCGACGCAGGTCACCGCTGGCCCGCCAATGCGGACCAACTGCGGCGCGGCGAAGACCGATACATGGCCATCCCGCCCGATCTCCCGACCTTGTGATGTCGTGTAATTCGGCAGCAGGTCGGCAAACTGCGGATGATGCGCAAGGAACGCACCGACGCAGGCATTGCCGCTGCCGCAGACCGGATCTTCCGGGACACCATGCGCCGGTGCGAAGGCGCGCACTTTCAGCGCGTCGCGATTGCCTTTTGGCAGACGCGCGAACACGGTCACGCCACCGACATTGAGGGCATTGCTGAAGGCGGTCATCGCGACCAGATCAGGCGATAGTTTGGCGATCGTTGCTTCATCTTTGAGTTGCACGATCACCCAGACCGCTCCAACGCTGACAATTTGCGGCGGCGCGCTGGCCTCAAAGTCAGCGCGCAACAGGCTGCGTAGCGTTTGATGGTGTTCGACTGGAAGGGGTCGTAGTGTTGGCGTCGGCACCTGTACGAAGATATGTTGTTCGCCATCCACGCGCTCCACGGCGAGTGGCAGGCATCCCGCCGCGCACTCTTGGACCAATGCCGTCTTGCCGCGCGCGACGATGCCCGCTTCGATCACAGCATGGGCCGTGCCGATCGTGGGGTGCCCGGCGAAGGGCAACTCCGCGCCCGGCGTAAAGATGCGCACACGATAGTCGGCGCCTGGCTGCGTGGGCGGCAGTACGAACGTCGATTCCGACAGATTGGTCCATTGCGCAATCCGCTGCATGTCTTCGGTCGCCAACCCCTGGGCATCGAGCACCACCGCCACCGGGTTGCCCCGATATGCAACGGCGGTGAAGACATCTACTTGTTTGAAGCGACGTTTCATTTGCGCGGCTCCTTCCCGGCGACGAGGCGTTCGAGCACTTCATCGACGGTGAGCACATCGCCGAATTGCTGGATCACGTTCTCCAATGTGCTGCGATGCTCATCATCGGACAATGCCGCCATGCAATCACTCACCATGACCACATTGAAGTCGAGCATCATCGCATCCCGTGCGGTGGACTCGCAGCACACATTGGTCTTGGTTCCCGCGATCAGCAGCGTTTCAATGCCACGCCCACGCAGCACGCGCTCGAGTTGGGAAGAGCCTGCGATCAAGGCGCTATAGCGGTTCTTGAACAGACGCAGATCAGACGGATCGGCCGCCATCTCGGACCAAAGCTGCTGGCCTGCTGCGTTAGGCGACAGGCCCGCGACGGTCTTGCTGCGCACCTCGGCGGCAACGAAGCGATCGAAGAATCCAGGCCAATCGCTTGCGCCATCGCGGCTATCGTTGGCATGCATCACCCAGACGACTGCCCCGCCTCGTGCACGCATTTCGCGCGCTAGACGATTGATCGCCGGGACGATCCCGCGCGCCGCCGGTACTTCGGCGGGCGCGCCTGGCGCGACGAAGGTCGCCTGCATATCGATCACCACGAACGCCGTTTTACGCGCATCGATACGATCAAAGAGATGCAATTGGCCGCGACGAGCGATGACCCGGTCGATGATTTCCGGCCGGATCGCGACGGGATGCGTCATCGGTCGGCAACCCGCAAGATGCCAAGGCGCTGCTGCACCGGTGCATCGGTGACGCGAAACAGCACAGCATCCTCATGCACTTCATGATGATGCGCGCGCCAGCCGGGTGCAACGATCACATCACCTCTTGCCCATTCGAACCGCTCACCATCCACTTCGGTTGCGCCATGCCCGCGCAAGACGCCATAGACGTTGTTCGCGGTGGTACGCAGCGATTGCGTCTTGCGTCCTTTCGCGATGCGCTGATAGTAAAGACCCAAGGTCTCCATCGCCGGCTCGCCCAATTCGATCTGATGGCCGAACTGCGGCGTGTCAGCGGCGGTCGCGAGGCGTTTTTCAGAATCGGCCCACTTGAATACGAAGGGCGATTGCTGCGGCTTGGCATGCACCGGCTCATATTGCTTGGGATAGTGCTCGAAGAACATCGGCTCCAGCAACTGCACGAGTGGCACATCCAGAAAATCGAGCCAGTAGGCCGGTGCTTTGCCTTCGTTATTATGGCCATGCCAGCACCAGTTGGGCGTGAGGAGCACATCGCCAGGCAGCATCTCAAGCGCCTCGCCATTGACCACGGTGTACATGCCGGGTTCGGCGTCTAGCACGAACCGCAGTGCATTCGGTACATGTCGATGCGAGCGCGCGATCTCACCGGGCAGCACCATCTGGTAAGCACTAATGATGGTGCGCGCGGTGGCGTACTGGCTGCCATCGACCGGATTGAACAGAATCAAATTACGCCGCTCAGCGAGCGAAGTATCGATCAGGCGCCCCGCTGCATCGAGTGCTGCCTTCGCCTGCGTATAGCGCCAATGGAACGGCACGAAGTTCTTCTTTGGCTCTGGCCAGAGCGACGGCGTCGGACGATGCCAACCACAGGTGATGTTGAGATCGCTCATCATCGGATAGAGATGGTCCAGCGTCGCCACGCTGGCGAGTTCTGCGGGGGCGGGATGTCCCATGTGTGCTCCTGGTTGTTATTGAGCTTTTCATAGTGAATCACACTATTCAAGGGAACGCTCAATGTCCCCTCTCCCCAGCCCGCAGGGGGCGAGGGTGAGGTCAGTCCTGATTCGCTGTGCGCGAATCAGGACGCGATCAACGCAGGAATGATAGATGGGCCCGACTAAAGCGTCAGACCACCATCGATATGGATCGACTGCCCGGTAATGTATGCGGCATCCGTCGACAATAAGTGGCAGACCGTCGCGGCGACATCATCAGGAAGCCCTAGCCTGCCAAGGGGTACTTGCGCAATCACGCGCTTCCATCCATCCGCATCGAGCGCAGCATGGGCGCCCGGATCTTTCTGAATAAAGCCTGGCACCACGCAGTTGACGGTCACATTGTGCGGCGCGAATTGGATGGCCATCGATCGAGCCAGTCCTTCGAGTCCGGCCTTGGCCGCCGCGGTGGCGGTAAAGACGGTGCCTTGCAGCTTGAACACATGCGCAACGAAGGAACTGACCGCGACGATCCGCCCGCGCTTGGAAGCAATGAGCGAGGGTTGTGCGGCCTTTGAGAGTCGATAGAGGCCCTTCACCATGACATCGAGAGAAAGATCGAGGATCGCGTCGTCGAGATCAGCAAGCGGACGCTTGTCGGCGAAGCCGGCATTGGCAACCAGCCCGTCGAGACCGCCGAACCGCTTGACCGTCGCTGCTACTAAACCCGCTGGGATCGCCTCTGCACCGAGATCGCCGGTGATGACGAGCGTCTGCGCCCCTTTTGCCCGGCATGCGGCTGCGACCGCCTCAGCTTTGTCGCGTTGCGTGCCGGTGTGCACCGCGATGTTCGCGCCCGGCCCGGCCAGCCGGCGACAAATCGCTGCACCGATGCCGCTTGCGGCCCCGGTGACGAGGAAAGTCCCTTCCATGCTCAATGTCCTCCTGCGGGTGAGTACGCACGCATCACGCCACCCATTCGCTGACTGGCGCCCGTGCGTCCTGCAACGGCTGCGTGATCACATCCACGAGCGTCGGCCCGCCGTACTCGGCAGCTTCTTTCAACACACTTCGCAATTTCATCGGATCGTCGACGCGCCAGCTCTTAATGCCAAACGCGGCGGCGACCTTGGCGTGATCAGTCGGTGAAAAATCGACCGAGTAGTAACGCCCGTCAAAGCCTGATTTTTGCCCGGCCTTGATCTAGCCATAGACAGAGTTAGATACCACGACCATCATGACCGGCACCTTGTGACGAACGATGGTTTCCATCTCGCCGCAGGTGAAGCCGAAGCTGCCATCGCCCATAACGGCGACCGGTTTCGCGCTTGGCCGACCGAAGTACGCACCGACCGCCGCTGACATCGAGTAACCGAGCGCGCCATGCGCGCGATTGGAAAAGAACCAGCGGCCGGTGCGGCGAATTTCGTAATACGCCGAGAGATACGGGCAGGGTGTGCCGGGGTCGGCAACGACCACCGCGTCATCGGGCAATACCGCTTGCAGGTCGGCGACCAAGCGTTCCGGGCGGATCGGCGCATCACGACTCTCGGCCAGCGCTCGAAAGGCCGCGAATTTCTCCGCTTTCTTTGCGGCAACGAACGCGCGATCGAGCACTCGTGCGCGAGCAGGACGTGTATGGCGTTGTAATGCTTCATACAGGGCGATCAGCGTGAGCTTGGCATCGCCCACCATCGCGACGTCGGTCTGGTAGTTGGTTCCCGGCACCGCGGGGTCGGCATCCAGATGCACGATGCGTGCTTTGCCCGGCGTGGGGCTGCGCCAACGCTCGGTGGTGACTGATCCGGCGCGACAACCGATGAAGAACACGCAATCTGCTGCATCGACGACATCGCGCGTGGGTCGCGTGCCGCCATTGGATCCAACCACGCCAACCCCAAGTGGATGCGTTTCCGGAATCGAGCCTTGTCCGCTGATCGTCGTGGCCACCGGACAGTCGAGCCATTCCGCAACCGCAAGCAGCGCTGCTTCCGCATTGGCGATCACCACGCCACCACCGCAAATGATGAGCGGGTTGGCGGCCATCGCAAGAAGCTTGGCCGCTTCCTTGATCGCCGCATCGTCAGCCGAAAAGCGGCGCGACGGATAGCTGCCAAGTGAAGCATCGGCCCATACCTCGCTCGCGACGACCGACTGTCGCTGCACATCAAACGGCAAGCCAAGATGGGCCGCGCCCGGGCGGTCACTGGTCATCGCGCTGAACGCCGTGCGGAACATGCGTGGGAGTTCGTCGGCACGCTGAATCACGGAGTTCCATTTGGTCAGCGGTCGAAACAGACCCTCCTGATCGAGCGCGGTCAGCGCGTATTTGCCGCGCGAGGTCGTTGAGATATCGGTGGTGATGGCAAGCACCGGGATCGATGATTCGTTGGCCTCCACCACACCCGGCAGGATGTAGGTTGCCCCGCCGCCCGATGGACCTTCGCAGACACCGACCTTTCCGGTGACGCGGGCGTAGCCATCGGCCATATACGCGGCGGATCGTTCATCGCGGGTCAGGATGTGTTGCATGCCGTGATCGAGCCGATAGAGCGCATCGTAAAACGGCAGACTGGTATCGCCGCAGAGGCCGAAGATATGCTGCACGCCATGCGCTTGCAGCATGCGCACGGTCGCTTCGCCACCCGTCATCGTTGCGGTATTCGTAGCGGATGCCAAGTGTTCCGGTCGGTCTTGCTTCACAGGGGCGGTTCCAGAGGGGCAGAACAAGGAGTTTCCCCCTTCCTGGGTTGCTTTCGCAAGCCAAAAGCGTTCAGTGTAGAGTGGGCTTCGCACCTCGCAGCCCCACAGTCACAACATGAATTCATCCGATCAGGCACCGATCGTTATTGTCGGTGCGGGCATCGTCGGCTTATGCAGCGCGGCTTATCTGCAACAGGATGGCCGTAAAGTCATGCTCATCGATGCGGCAGGCCCAGGCGAAGGGGCGAGCTTCGGCAATGCCGGCTGCCTGAATGCCTCCTCGGTCGTGCCGATGTCGATGCCCGGGACGATCAAGCAGGTGCCCGGCTGGTTGATGGATCCGCTTGGGCCGCTTGCAATTCGCTGGTCGTATCTGCCTAGCGTGTTGCCTTGGCTACTGCGGTTTTGGCGCGCCGGGTCGATCGAGAATGTGCAGCGGCAAGCCAAAGCGCTGCGACCGCTGCTGGTCGACTCGATTGCGAATTATCTGCCGCTCGCCAAAGAGGCCGGCGTTGATCACCTGATTCATCGCATCGGCCATCTATTCGCCTATTCTTCTGAGGAAGGCTATCGCAAGGATGAGACGGCGATGGCCCTTCGTTCGGCCCATGGCTCGGCCGTCACCACGCTATCGGGCGACGAATTGCATGAACTGGAACCGGACCTCGGACCGCAATTCGTGAAGGCCCGCATCATTCGCGAGAATGGTCATTGCTCGAATCCCCATGCACTTGCGCAGGGGCTCGCCAGGATGATCGAGCAGCGGGGCGGCATGATTCTGCGCGAGCGGGTGACGAATTTCGAGTCCATTGGCCGCGATGTCACCGCTGTCATCACCGAGCGCGGACGACACCCGGCTTCGCAGGTCGTACTGGCTGCCGGGGCATGGTCCAAAGAAATGGCCAAGCAGCTTGGCGATCGCGTTCCGCTCGATACCGAACGCGGCTACCACATCATGATTCGCGATGCGGAATCCGGGCCCCGTATCCCCACGATGTGGGCGGAAGGCAAGACGATCGCCACGGCAATGGATGGCGGGCTCCGGTTCGCCGGCACCGTCGAATTTGCAGGTTTGGATGCGGCGCCGAATTGGGAGCGCGCTACGATGCAGATGCGGCTGGGCCAGAAGATGTATCCGCAGCTGGCCTCTAACTATCCGGAAGAACGGTTGACCCGTTGGATGGGCTTTCGGCCAAGCATGCCTGATTCCATCCCGGTGATCGGGCGGGCCTCAGGCTTTCGTAATGCGTTGCATGCGTTCGGGCATGGCCATGTCGGCTTGTGCGCGGGTTCCACCACCGGACGCGTGGTCGCCGACCTTGTTGCGGGTCGAGCGCCGTGCATCCCGATCGACGCTTTCTCGCCAAAGCGCTTCGCGTGAAGGGGTTGCGTTGCAACCGGCGCGGCGCGGATGTATAAAACCCTGCCTGTCAATTGAATGGAGACGAAGCGGCTATGGAAATAACCGGATTGGAAAGCATCGTGTACGGCGTCGAGGATATGGAAGCTTGCAAGCGGTTCAATGCCGACTTCGGATTGCAGCAGGTCGAAGCCAATAGCAAGGGCGCGATCTTCCAGACGGTAGAAGGCTCTACTGTGGTGTTGCGCGATATTCGCGATCCTTCATTGCCGCCCGCGGTGACGCCCGGCCCGCAACTGCGGCAGGTGATCTGGGGCGCGACATCGAAAAAGGCGATCGAAGCAATCGGCGCCGAGCTCTCGAAGGATCGCGAGGTGAAGCAGGGTGCTGATGGCATTCTGTGGTCCACCGATCCGATGGGTTTTGCGATTGGTTTTTGGGTGAAGCAGGTGAAGGATCTCGCGGAGGAGCCGCTTGCCACCAACGTTCCCGGCCGACCAGCACGGATTAACACGCGCTTTGCCTTCGCCGAGCGGCCCAAAGTGCTGCATCTAGGCCATGTGGTCTTCTACACGCCCAATCTTGAGGAAACCAGTGGGTTCTATCGCAACCGGCTTGGTTTTCGGCTCTCCGATACGTTTATAAATGGCGTCGGCTATTTCCTGCGCAGTGCGAAGAGCCACGATCACCACAATATTTTCATGCTCAATCGTGGTGACATGAAAGGGCTCAATCACGCCTCCTATCAGGTGCGCAACTTCGACGATATTGCCATCGCCGGCGAATATCTCGAAAAGAAAGGCTGGAAATCACTCACCGGCCCTGGCCGTCACCACATCGGTTCCAACTACTTCTGGTATTTCCACAGCCCTTGCGGTGGCGCGGTCGAGTACCACTCGGATATCGACTATCTCACCGACGACTGGGTGCCGCGCGAATGGGAATTCCGGCCAGATGTCGCGGCGGCCTGGGATCGTGGGCCGGGGTTTGCGGGGGAAGCGAAAAAATAGCTTTGCCTTCGCATGCGATTTTCAAACGCTCTGGTTGCGATCGCGAGCCTCATCGCATGGGGCACGGCGATCGCGCAGCCGTACCCCACCCGTCCGATCCGTTTCATTATCCCCACCGCGCCGGGCGGTGGGATCGATTTCATGGCGCGATTGGTCGGGCCGGTCGTGGGCGATGCGCTTGGCCAACCCGTCGTGCTCGACAATCGCGGCGGATTAGGCGGGCAGATCGGCGCAGGTGCGGTGGTCAAAGCGGCGCCGGACGGCTACACCGTTCTCATCAGCACCGATGCGCTCATCTCGCAAGTACCGGTGATGAAGCTGCCCTACGATCCGTTCAAGGATCTTGAGCCGGTCGCGCTGCTCTCGACGATTCCGTATGCCATCGTGGTGCATCCGGACGTCGCCAAAGACCTCGCTGAATTCGTTCAGTTCGCGCGTTCCAAGCCCAACGCAGCAACGTACGGAACGCCCGGCATCGGTAGCCCGCAGCACATGATCGCGTTGATGTTCGGGTCGCTCACCAGCAGCACCTTGCTGCATATTCCCTACAAGGGTGCGGGCGAAATCGTGCCGGCGGTGATGGGTGGGCAAGTGCATTCGCTGTTTCAACCGCTGAGCGGCATGATGCCGAACATCAAGGCCGGTAAGCTGCGCGCGCTTGCGGTGACGGTGCCCAAACGCGTTGAGATCCTGCCCGATGTGCCCACCACGATGGAAGCGGGCTTTCCTGAACTCAACGTCTCGACCTGGTTCGCAGCATGGGTGCCGACGGGCACGCCGCGCGAGATCACGATGCGCCTACAAGACGAAATGATGAAGGCCGTGCAAACGCCTGCCGCGCGCGAGAAGCTGGCCCCGCTTGGTTTTCAAGCGGCGCCGGGGACGGGCGAGCAGTTGCGTGAGACGATGAAGCGCGATCTCGCGCGCTGGGCCAAGGTCGTCAAGGATTTCAATATTCGGTTGGAGTAGGCGTTCGTGGTCACGGCGATGACGCCTCATCCGCGATCGCAGGCAAGCGAGTGAGCAGTTGGTTTATTTTTGCGCCGGCTTGTTTCGCCAAGGCCGGATTTTGCAGCCACATCTGAATAAAAAACGCTCGCAATTGTTCTGATTGAGCCAAGCGGCTGAGCATCAAATGCTCTGGAATCTCAGCCCTTAGGGGCTGACTGTGATCAGGCATTGGGATCTTCTCCGCGTTTTATTTTTTCCAGCGCTATGATATCGAGCTGATCCTTAGGGCGGTTTGCAATTCGCTTCATGAGGATCAGATCGTCGATGCAGGCTATCGGCACTTCGCGATCGAATAATTTTCCAATGACGGCATTCGCCAAAAGCCTCTCAAACGGAACATCGGGGCGCACCAGAATATCAACCGCACCGCCTCCTACGTCTCGGTCACGCAATGCAAACGCCAGCATGCCTTTTTCTCGATACCACGCGTCAATTTGACTCACATCTCTCAGGGAATCAATGGGTACGGGGATCACGGGCGCCAGGCCGAACTGGTTTGCAACATCGATAAAGCGAGAGAGATTCGCGTCATGCATTGCGAGTACTAGGTCAACATCGAACGTGGATCGCAAAAAACCATGTAACTGAACTGCCAATCCACCGACCAAAACATACTGCACGCGTTTGTCCGAAAGCGATCGCAGTAATTCGGCAATCTTCATGTTTGTCTCACACTCAATCACTGCATCCGGAATCGATTGATTCTATTCCAATCAAATCCACGAAGCCGATCCAACGCGTTGCGGCAGCACGTCCATGCTATCCCGATCGAGTGCCTACCTTAGGGGAGGCGCCGATGACGTCATGGTGGATCTGCGCTACGATCGCGGGCTGTTGTAATCGAATAACTATAGGAGACCTTCCAATGCTTCAGCGCTTGTTCACGCTGGGTGCAGTGTTCGCACTCGCCGCCGCCTTACCCGCACTATCTGTGGCACAAGACAAAATCAAGATTGGCATGGCCGTCTCGAAGACCGGCCAGAACACCCCGGGTGCCGCGGCCACCGTCTTGGGTAACTATCGCTTGTGGCTGAGCGAAGTGCAGGCCGCCGGTGGCATCATGATTAAGAGCAGCGGCAAGCGCGTACCGGTCGAGTTGGTCGAGTATGACGATCGCAGCCAGTCTGAGGAAGTGGTGCGGCTCACCGAGCGGCTGATCAATGAAGACAAGGTCGATTTCATCTTGTCGCCCTGGGGCACCGCGTTCAATAGCGCTGTCGCACCGCTCCTGTCGCGTGCGGGCTTCCCGCATCTTGCCGTGACGTTTACGGTCGAAGATCCAGCGCGTTTCACGAAGCGCTTTCCGAACATGTTCGTGTTCACTGGCGCGAGCGGTGATTACGCCGAAGGCTTGGTGGAAGTCTTGAGTGCGATGCGCACGAAAGGCGAAATCGGCAACAACATTGCGATGGTGGGTGTCTCTGATCAGTTTGGTCTGGAATTGGCAAGCGCCGGCCGCAAGGCGTTTCAAAAGGCCGGATTCAAACTCGTGATGGACAAGAGCTATCCGTTCGGTTCGCAGGATCTTGCCGCCATCATCACCGAGGCTTCACGTGCCAATCCGGATACGTTCGTGGCGTTCAGCTATCCGCCTGACACCATGGGACTGACCGAGCAGGCCCGCAGCCTGAAGTTCAATCCCAAAGTGTTTTACGCCGGCGTGGCCACTGCATTTCCGGGGTATCGGCAGCGGTTCGGTGCCAACGTTGAAGGGATTTTCGGACCGGGCGGATGGAACGCCGCCTCGCCTGAAAGCAAAGCCTTTCTCGATCGCTACAAGAAGGCGAACAATGGTAGCGAGCCGGACCGTTGGGCAAGTCCGATTGTCTATGCAAGCTTGCAGATCTTGGAACAGGCGATCGAACGAGCCGGTACCGACAAGAAGGCGGTGATCAAGGAAATCGGCAGTGGTACGTTCAATACGATTCTTGGGCCCCGCAAACTTGAGAACCAGCAACTCCGTTCGCTTTATCTGGTCGCGCAGTGGCAAAGCGGCGAGTTTGCCGCGGTATGGCCCAAGGAAATGGCCGGAGCGGTCGCTTACAAACCTATAAAGCCGGCGTGGCAGCAATAAGGTAGCGCAAGCGGAGACCTACTTCGCAGAGACGAAAGAGCGGGTTGCCAAGCATCCCGCTCTTTTCATTTGTCTGGCCGTCGAAATTCACCTCCTGATCGGACCGTATGAAATTTTCGATTCACCTGAGCACGCGCATCAACGACAAACGCAATGAATTACCGCTGATCAATTACATGACCGACTTGGCGCTCGAAGCTGACGCAAGCGGATTTGGCGGGATCTCGCTAACCGAGCATCACCTGCACGAGAATCAGGGCTACCAAAACTCGCTGTTGTTTGCATGTGCGCTCGCGCCGCGGCTGAAGCAGGCGGCGATCGTCCTCGCCACCGTGAACCCGGCGCTGCATCATCCGGTACGGCTGGTCGAGTCCTGCAATCTGATCGATCAGCTCAACGCCGGGCGCCTAGTAGTCGGTTTCGGTTCCGGATTCAACAACACCGACCTCGTCGCATTCGGGCGCGACCTTGATGTGCGTTTGGATCTGTTCGAGCAGGGGATGCGCAGCGTTCTCGACATCTGGAAATACGACGGCAAGAGCGGGCCGCTCGAATTCGAAGTCGGACGTGATCGCGGCAGGATCGAGGCGCCGGTGAACCCGTCGTCGTACCGCAAACCGCATCCGATCCTGGCGCGCGGAACGCTCAACGAGGCAGGGGCGGCCGATGCCGCCAAGCGGGGCTGGGCCATGCTCACCGCGGCGAAGACCCCGGAAGACGGCATGGGCTTTGCTGCATCAGCAAAGGCGCAGGGCCCGTACGTGGGAGGAGACTTAGTCATCTTGGCAAACGTCCTCACGTACTCGAGCGCCGGTAACGATTATGACGAATCGTATGGCACCAGCCATGTACGCTTGCGAGGTGGCTTCCGTATCAACAGAATGTTCGCAATCGAGGGTCAACTGCTCAGTGCGAATAGCGCAACCGAACGGGATCCTTTCGGCGACGATTTCAAGATGACAACCGGCCCGATTGCTGGTTTGTATGGCCGTTTTGATTTGCCGATCGGCAGGAGCTCATCCTTTTATGTTCTGCTTGGTGTCACGTCGGTTTCGACCAAATATCAGCAAAGGACGCCCACGGTCGGACGCGAAGACTCCGATTCCAACACGGGCCTGAGTGGCGGTTTGGGTTTTGGTATTGGACTCACGGAAAAGCTGAAGTTGAACATTGACTACATGCTCTACCGTGTCGGGACCGCGTCCTATCCTTCCTACTTCACCCCTAAACCTGATCAAGCGGTTGGTGGCCTTGGTGTCGGCGTGTCGTACCAATTCTGATTTCGTAAGCTGAAATAAGGCCCCGCAGCTGCGTATAAGCGGGCATTTGGACATTCCGCCGTACGTCGAATCGATGTACAATCCTTCCCCCGATGGAGGATTCTCGTATGTCAACCAGCGCAACGCAGAAGGCAGCTGATTCTGCCCGGATCAATTTGCGCACCAGCGGCGAGGCGAAGGCCTTGATCGAGCGGGCCGCAGCCTACATGGGCACGACGGTATCGGCGTTCATGGTGCAGAACGCCTACGAGGCAGCCAAAAAAGTGGTGGCTGAACACGAGCTGCTCATGCTTACGCACCGCGATTTCGAAGCATTTGCCAGGGCCCTCGCGAAGCCATCCGCGCCGACCGCTGCGTTGAAGCGCCTTATGCGCGGATGACGATTCGCGTTGTTCCGCTGGCATCAACGCATAGCCGTGACGATTTCGACTGCGGTGAGCCGGCGCTGAATGATTTCCTCCGCCGCTATGCCCGCCAACAGCAGGAACGAGATTTCAGCTGGACTTATGTCGTCCTCGCCGACGATGCGAAGACCGTAACGGCGTTTGTTTTGGTCAGCGTCGGACAGGTTGACGCGGCATCGTTTCCGGACCCGAGCAAATTGCCGCGTTACCCGGTGCCGGTGCTTCGCATCGGTCGATTGGCGGTCGGCCGGCGCGCACAGGGTAAAAAGCTCGGCCGGGACCTAATGCGATTCGCATTAGGCTTGTCGCTTGAATTGGCCGCACGGGTCGGTATTTACGCAGTCATCGTCGATGCCAAAAACGAAGCAGCGCGCGATTTCTACGAACGGCTCGGTTTCGCATCGTTTAAGGATGCCCCGTTTTCCATGTTTCTCCCGATTGCGACGTTGCGGCGCGCATGAACGCGAGCTCGACGTCTCTGCACAAAAGGCGAACGCAATGACCACCACCCCCGCCCAGCGCCCCAATATTCTTCTCATCGTCGTCGATGATCTTGGCTTCTGCGATCTTGGCGCGTTCGGCGGCGAGATGCCTACGCCCAATATCGATCGTCTCGCGCAGGAGGGGCGCATCCTCACCGGTTACCACGTCGCTCCGGCGTGCTCGCCCACGCGCGCGATGCTGTTTTCGGGTACTGATCACCATCTCGCCGGGCTTGGGCAGATGGCCGAATCCCTGCACAAGTTCGCAGGCTGGCGTGGAAAGCCGGGCTACGAGGGCTACTTGAACGAACGCAGTCTTTCGCTAGCGGAGATCCTGCGCGATAACGGCTACGCCACCTGCATGTCCGGCAAGTGGCATTTGGGTCGTGAAGCCGCGCATAGCCCCAAGGCGAAGGGCTTCGAGAAATCGTTCGCGATGTTGGGTGGTGCCGCGCATTACTTTACGCAGGAGTCACCGCACGTCACCCCTGATGGGGTAATCCAGAAAGCGCAGTATCGCGAGGATGGTGAGCTGGTCGACCTGCCGGAAGACTTCTACATCACCGATCTCTATACCAACAAGATGATCGCGTATCTTGATCAGCACGATACGCGGCCGTTCTTCGCCTACGCTGCCTACACCGCACCGCATTGGCCCTTGCAGGCGCCGGATCGCTATCTCGCCAAATTTCGCGGCCGTTACGATGAGGGTTATGAACCCGTGCTTGCGAATCGGCTCGCAGCGATGAAAGCGAAGGGTGTGCTGCCGCCCGACTTCGTACCGTATCCCGGTCGGCCGGCCTCCGCTGAGGTGCCGATGTGGGATCAACTTTCTGTTGATGAGCGCCGCAAAGAATCTCGCCGCATGGAAATCTACGCCGCTATGCTCGATTGCCTGGACCATAACATCGGGCGCCTGGTCGACCACTTGAAGCGCATCGGCAAGTACGACAACACGTTCGTGTTTTTCATGTCGGACAACGGTCCGGACGGCCTCACCGATCAGTCGCCGTTGCTGCGTCATTCGGCTTCATTCTTCGATAATCGCCTGGAGAACATGGGGCGACGCGGCTCGTTTGTCGCGGCCGGGCCGCGTTGGGCCGAAGTGAGCGCGACGCCGTTCCGTTCCGTCAAGGGCAGCACCGCTGAAGGGGGCATCACTGCTGCCGCAATCGTGCGGCTGCCGGGCGCCGAGGGGAGCAGTAAGCCACTTGCAGCGCTGACGCATGTCACCGATTTGCTGCCAACGCTGCTTGAGCTGGCGGGCATCGCCAATCCGGGCCGATCGTATCGTGGCCGCGATGTGAATCCGATCGCCGGAGCCTCGATGCTGTCTTATCTGCGTGGCGCAACCAAGCACGTCCACGATCAGAACTATGTGCTTGGTGAAGAACTATTCGGTCAGCGCTCGCTGCAACTAGGCGATTGGAAGTTGCTATGGCTCGATCCGCCCGAGGGCGTCGGCGCCTGGCAACTCTACGATCTGCTGGGCAACCGCGCGGAAACGAACGATCTCATGGCCTTGCAGCCGGCGATCGCCGCCGAGCTGGAGCGCGCGTGGCAACAGTATGTCGAGCGCAATGGCGTGATTCTGAGTCCGTTTCCGATTGGGCTAGGCGGGTAATTACTTTCTACTTTCCACTTAGTCGATCTTGATGCCGGCGCGCTTGATCACCGGACCCCATTTATTCAGATCGCGTTCGATCAAGCGTGTGACCTCCTCGCCCGATTGACCCGCCGGCTCTAAGCCCGCGTTAAGCATCCGCTCGCGGATGTCTGGCATCCGCACGATGACGGCGATCTCCCGATGCAAGCGATCGATGATGGCCTTGGGCGTGCGCGCCGGCGCGGACAGTGCATACCAACTGTCGACTTCAATGCCTGGAACACCTGCTTCCGACGCGGTGGGCAGGTCCGGCAGCGTCACATCCCGATTGACGTTTGCCATCAAGAGCGCTTTGACCCGTCCGGATTTGATATGCGGAAGCATCGTCGACAGCGCCGCGATGAACACCTGGACCTCGCCTGCTACCGTGGCGGCCACCGCGGGTGGATTACCTTTATAGGGGACATGCAGCATATCGATGCCGGTCACCTGTTTGAAGAGTTCGCCCGAAAGATGGCCCGGCGTGCCGTTCGATCCCGATGCGAACGAGAGCAATTTCACTTTAGCGAGCGCGATCAGCTCTTGCACGGTGTTAACTCCGGTGCTGGGATGCACCACGAGGACGCTCTTTGATTTGGCGACCAGACTGATCGGCGCGAGATCCTTAAGCGGATCGAAGCCGGTGTTCTGATACAGGACCGGATTGGTACCAAGCGTGAAATCGACGTTCATGACCAAGGTGTAGCCGTCGGGCGCCGAACGCGCGACTGCGGCGGTACCTATGTTGCCTGCGGCGCCCACACGATTCTCAGTGATAAATGGCTGACCAAGGCTTGCCTGCAATTTTTCGTTGATCAAGCGACCGAGAAAATCGTTTGGCCCGCCCGCCCCATAGGGGTTGATCACCCGCACCGGCTTGGTCGGATAGTCTTGGGCCTGCACACCTGAATTGCCAAGAATCAGCCCGGCGATCAGGGCAGTCAGACCGAACACGCTGCGCTGCGCGAATTTCATAGCGACCGCTCCAAGCGAATAATGCGTTGATCGAGGAACGCTACATCGTATCGCGTTCAGCAGGGCGGGTACTATCCATGCTCGTTCATCCTTTAAGACACGGCGCCCGCATGGCAATAGAAGTCAATGAGAAACCCCTACGAGCTGTCGTGGCCGCGGTACAACTCCAGCGGGTGAGCGATGCGGAGTTCGAGGCGTCCTTAAACGAACTGCGCGAACTTGCCAAGACGCTTGGGTTCGAGGTGGTCGGGACCTTTACGCAGAAGCGCGCTGGTTTCGATCAGACGGCCTACCTCGGCGTGGGCAAGCGCGAGGAGATGCGCCGTTTCGTTGACCCCGTCGCCGCGCGCGAATACGCAGAGGCCTTTCCCTCCGCACCGGATACGTCTCATCGCGCGACGAAGAGCGGGGCGGCCAGGGCGAAAGAGGCGGCGAAATCCGAAGCCGATCCAGAGAACCGCCACGCCGACGTCGTGCTGGTCGACCATGAAATTACGCCCTCGCAAGCGCGCAACCTCGAAATCGAAGTCGGCTGCGAGGTGATGGATCGCACCATGGTCATCCTTGAAATCTTTCATCGCCATGCGCGCTCGCGTGCCGCACGTGCCCAAGTGGAAATCGCGCGCCTTGGCTATATGGCGCCGCGCTTGCGCGAGGCAGCGAAACTCGCCGGGCCGAAGGGGCGGCAGCGCAGCGGCACGGGCGGGCGCGGTGCCGGCGAAGCGCATAGCGAACTCGATCGGCAAAAAATCCGTCATCGGATCGCCGAATTGAAAGAGGAAATCACGGCGATGGATGTCGAGCGCAAGACGCAGCGTGCCAGGCGTCAAGAGAGCCAGGGGCTCGCACGCGTGGCGCTGGTCGGCTACACGAATGCGGGCAAGTCCACGCTCATGCGCGCATTGACCGGCAGCGAGGTGCTGGTGGCCAACAAGCTCTTCGCGACGCTCGATACGACGGTGCGTACGCTGCATCCGCAGACCGTACCGCATGTGCTGGTGAGCGATACCGTCGGTTTCATCAAGAATCTGCCGCACGACTTGGTCGCATCGTTCAAATCAACATTGGAAGAGGCCCTAGAAGCATCGCTTCTGCTTCATGTCATCGATGCGAGCGATGTGGGGTTCGAGCGGCAACTCGCGGTGACCGAGGAAGTGTTCAAAGAGATCGGTGCGCAAGCCGTGCCGCGCATCCGCATCTTCAACAAGATCGATTGCGTCGGTGACGATGCAGCCCAAGCGGCGCACACGGCGATGCTGCGGGAGCGATACCCGGACTGCATCGTGATGAGTGCGCGTCGCGCGGAGGATGTCGCGGCGCTGCATGAAGTGATCCGGCTGTTCTTTCAGAAGAATCTCATCGTGGTGGAGCTATTCCTGCCATGGTCAGCGCAGCAATTGCGCGGAGAGATTTTCGAGCGTTGCGAGGTTCTGGAAGAGCGCGCGGACGAGGCGGGGACATTTTTCCGGGTGCGCGGGGAGCCCGAAACCGTCAATGGCATGCGCAAGCGCTTCGGTCAGAAGGAATGAATCTGAAGCTCTTGTTATTGATTGATGACCAATGCCGCGCCTGTTAAACCGAGATGAAAATCTGTTGACCAACACTGGCGTAGCTTGCGCGCCACGATGTGATCTAAGCCTGTCGCGTCCGCAAGCGTTAGATCTTGATCCTTGAATTTGCGCATTAACGCCGTTGCGCGTTTGATCTCAGCCGGCCCCACTGGGAACACCGTAAGCGGCGACATCGCGTCGATCATTGCCATGAATTGCATCGCCCGATAACGGTCGTAGCGTTTGAGGAACCATGCATGACCTTCGGCGATCACCAAGCTGGTGGTCGCCAGCTTGGGTGGCGCGGAGAATAGTTGCCGAAATAAGGCGTTAAAAGTATCGGAGCGATCCAGCAACGCGATGAACGCCGACGTATCGACGTAAGCCTCAGGGTTTTTGGCCATAAATTACGTCATCGATGTTCCGACTGGAATTGGGGTCGCCGGATTCAACCATGCCCGCGTAACGCATCCACGGCTTGGATTCATCGACCGGGATCACATTGCGTAATGAGCGACGCAACAATTCGGCCAAGGAGATGCCGAGGCGCTTTGCTTCGGCCTTCGCGGCTTTGTATTCGGGTTCCAGCAGGCTGATCTGCGTTCGTATCATGATAACACCTCCGCATATTATGATATCACTAGAACCTATCTCGGAAATCCGCGGGAACCGCGTTGCTGCCCATGCCGGATGAATGCAAGGCATCCGGTGACGCGGTAACTTGGCAGGGCCGAACAGTCCGAACCACATCCCGTTGAACGCGGTTTCCGGCCAGCCCGATGCTGCATAACAGTACCAAGCCCCTTCGCCCGGAATGCGATGAGCGCTGATGGCGCCACCGGGGGAGCGCGTTCACAAGCACTCGAGGGCGTCGCTGTTTGGCAATCGGTAGCGCGCGAAGTCCTTGATATCAACGGTCATGATCGTCCGCATGCCGGTTTCATGCGCAACCCATAACAGCGAGGCATCCGCGAGATCCATGTCGCGCTTGGGGCGCTCGGAGTACCGGCGCATCCACGGCAGCATCACGGTAAGGTGGGAAGCGTCAAACGTGCCCGACCAGCGACGCAACCTCACCTTTCACCATGTGACGTCTGCGCCGGAAAATGCCTATGCCAGTGCCGCGCGATATCGATGCCGCGACAAAACCAGACGTCCTGGTGGCCTTTCATATGTTCGATCAGCCGAATAAGCCCTGCGCATCGTCCAGGCCTGCCGATCAGTCGGTCATGCAGGCCGATCGAGAGCAGCTTCGGTGACCCCTTTTGGCCTTCGCGATAAAGAAGGTCGAAGGCGTCGCGCAGGTAAATGAAAAAATCATCCGCGGTTGAAAACCCGCTGTTTTCGTTGCAGCGGTTGTCATTGGTTTCAAACGAATAGGGGATCACGAGGTGCGGTTGGTTGCCGACATGGAGCCAATAGGGCAACTCGTCGGCCAGCGAATCGCGGTCGTATAGGAAGCCGCCCGCTTCGATGTTCAAGCGCCGGGTATTGGGGCCGGGTCGTCCGGTCATCCAGCCAAGCGGCCGTGTGCCGGTGGTTTTTTCAAGGCTTTCAATGGCGCGGCGGATGTGATCGCGTTCGATATCCTCGGGCACATCGCCGTAATCGATCCAGCGATACCCGTGCGAGACGATTTCATGCCCGCGGTTGACGCAGGCGCGCGCCAACTCAGGATTCTGCTCTAACGCGCGTGCGACGCCGAGCACGCTCACTGTAATCGAGAAATCTCGGAAGACATCAAGCACGCGCCAGGCGCCGCGGCGACTTCCATATTCGAATGACGACTCCACCAGCGGCACCCGCTTGCCAAGCTGCGCGGGAACGCCGATGTCGTTGAGCATTCCCTCGGATCGATCGTCGCCATTGACAAGCGACATTTCGCCGCCGCCTTCGATGTTGAGATTGAAGTTGACAGCGATCAGCGCGCCATCCGGCCAAGCGGGATGCGGTGGGTGTTCACCATAGCCAACGAAATCGCGGGCGATCATCGGGTCCGGGTTCATCACGATTCCTTGTTCGGTCGGATGAGTGGCGCCACGCAGGGATCGTAGCAATAGAACCAATCGGTGTCGGTCGGCCCGCGCATCCAACTGTTCTCAATGGAGATGCGCTGCGTGGCGGCAACCCGCTCGATGCGCGTTGCTTCATACCAGCGATAGACCTCATCGGGATCGTCGAACTGCGCGAGGCAACGGCTGAGGATCGCCGCGTCTTCGATCGCCATCGCACCGCCCGCTGCCATGAAGGGCCGCATCGGATGACAAGCGTCGCCCAGGAGCACAATGCGTCCGCCGCTCCAGCGGTCATTGCGCTCGCGATCGAAGACGGGCCAAATCGAAACATCATCGGTGACTTCGAGCACGCGAAGCAGGTCAGGATGAAAATTCGCAAAATCTGCAATCAACTCGGCGCGCGAACCGGGCAACGACGCGGCATCAGTCTCCCACTTGGATCTGGGTGCAACGCCAATGACGTAGATCTCGTCGCGCTTCCCCGTCATGAAATACACGAGGAGATGCCGGTCGCGGCCCCACCATTTCGTGCAGTCGGGAATCTTGAATCCGCGTAACGCCGTGGTCGGGAAGATAGCCCGATGTGCAACCGATCCGATGAAACGTGGCGGTTCGGCGCCCAACAACGACTCTCTGACTTTGGAGTTGATGCCGTCCGCGCCGATGACGATATCGGCATCGACCGTCACGCCGTTTGCAAAGGCCAGACGGATGGTGTCGCGTGATTCATCGAGGGTAAGCAGGCGATGATTGAAGGCAATCGATCCGGGCGCCAACCCTTTTTCGAGCACGGCATGCAGATCGCCGCGATGGATGTTGAGATACGGCCCGCCGAATCGCACTTCGCTAGCGGCATCGAAGTCGATTTTGTACATCGTCTCGCCTGAGTCCCAAGCGCGGCTGATATAGGAATCGGCCTTGATCCCCGTCTCGACAATCATTTGCTCAAGGCCAAGGCGACGCAGCACCTTCATGACATTGGCGCTCAGGATGATGCCCGCGCCGATGCGAGAAAACCCCGGTGCCTGCTCGTACACGGTGACTGCGAATCCGGCGCGTTGCAGAAAGCCCGCGACCGTCATCCCGCCAAGCCCTGCGCCGACTACCGCGATACGTGTCGTCCGATCCATTGCTTCATCCTGGGTGTTGGCGCGGCCGCACGCTATGGCCTGTCTGAGAGAAACCTGCCGGACAATTTGACGCCTCCAGCTGCCCCCGGTCAAGGTTGCGTGATGTATCTGTTCCTTTCCGGATTGCCCGTCCGCGGTCGGCTCGACACGCTGTCCTTACCATTCTATGATGTAAGGAATATACACCCTGCAAAGGACCACGCTATGTTCGCCACGCTGACCAGCAAGGGCCAGATCACGCTGCCAAAGGAGATTCGCGATCGTCTTGGACTGGACGCCGGTTCCGTGCTCGACTTCGCGATACTTCCTGACAATACGATCGCGGCACGTCTCGTCAAGCCCAATGCCCGCCGCCTACGTGGCCTGCTGAAGTCGCCGCACGCAAAGCCGGTGACCGTCCGACAGATGGACGAAGGGATAGCGCGGCTCCTGCGCGAGAAGCACGTTCGCTTATCTCGCCCGCCGAAGCCCTCCGGCCGATGATCGGACTCGACACCAACATCCTGCTGCGTCTTTGGCTCAACGACGATCCGGCCCAAAACAAACGCATCGACGTCTTATTGGCCGAGCACGGCAACACCCCTGGATCTTTGCTGGTTACCGACGTGGTCCTCGCAGAAGCAATCTGGACCCTTCGCTCAGCCTTCGATCAGGACAAAGCGTCGCAATTGCTGGCCCTTCGCAGCCTGCTCGATGAAACCGCGTTTGCCTTCGAGGACCGCGAGGCTGTTCATCGTGCCGTCCTTCTATTCGAACAGGGAACCAGCAGCTTCCCGGACTGCCTTGTCGTCGCCAAGCACGAACGTCATGGTTGCGACTTCACGGCGACCTTCGATCGCGGGATGCGCAAGTTGCCGGGTGTCCGAGTCGTTTGAGGTCTTGTTACCTGGACCATTGGCCGCGCGGCGATCCGGCGGACCACATCATCGTCGCCACCGCCAAGCACATGGGTGCCTCACTCGTTACGGCCGATGACCGATTGCGAGCAATTCCAGAGACCGCCACGATCTGGTGAGAAGAGCGCTGCTCGGTATGCAGCCACGGCATTGGTGCTCGGTGCTCGGTGCTGGGGCGCAGGCCTTGTTGAATGTCAGGTGCTCCCAGAGAGCGCTTGCTCGACGTGACGGCCAGCGCGCAGGTGGCCGTCGCGCAAGCGTTCTGGCGCCTAGCCCCTCACATCGCCGCCAACCCGAGTTCGGTGGCGATCTTGCTCCAGCGCGCGAAGTCTGCTCTAAGCAAGGCGCCGAGTGCCTCGGGCGCCGAGCTCTCCGGCTTCAGCGAGCGCAGCGCCAACTTCTCGCGCATATCGGGTCGTTTGAGCAACGCGTTGACTTCCTGGGCGAGGCGATTGATCCGCTCGCTTGGCATCTTGGCGGGGCCGAATAGTCCAAACCACATTCCATCGAACGCGACTTCCGGCAAGCGGGATTCCGTCATAGTCGGCACGTCGGGAACATCCGCGTCGCGATTCGCACCAAACACCGCAAGCATGCGCAAGCGCCCGTTCTTGGCGAGCTCGATTTGCGCGCCCAAGGGGTTGATGGCGACGTCGATGCGTCCTGCCATCAAGTCTTGCAGCGATTGCACCGGGCCTTTGTAGTTCACGCGTGTCATGGAAATGCTCGTGGCTTTCATGAGCATGCCGGCGAGCAGCGTGTCCACCGAACCGACGCTCGCATAATTCAGCTTGCCCGGGTTGGCGCGGGCGAAATCGATCAGATCACCAACCGATTTGACGGCAGACGTCGGGCTCACGGAGAGCGACATGCTCATGCGGCCGATCAGCGAAATCGGCGCAAAGTCGCGGCGCGAATCGAACGTGACGTGCTTGTTGAGTAGCGGTGTCCCCACCATGGACGAGAACTCGAACAGGGCGATGGTATGTCCGTCAGCCGTGGCATCACGGACCGCATCCGCTGCAATCGCCATTTCCGCGCCCGGCTTGTTCTCCACCAACACCGGCTGGCCAAGCGATTCGCCGAGTCCTTGGGCGAAGATGCGAGCCAGTGCGTCGGCGGCACTCCCCGGGGGCACGCCAACTACCAGTCTTATCGGCTTCGCGGGGTACTGAGCCGATGCAGAGGTTGCGGCCAATGCTGCACATAGAATCAATACGAACCTCAGTGCGAACCTATTCATCGTTTTTCTCCAGTGTTGACCGGGCTCGGAGCGTATCGCAGCGGGCATAACATTCAATTAATATGTTCGACTACCCCATTCACTTTATTTGAAGGTCTCCTGTGCAACGCAGTGATCGGATCGGGCGCGGACTAAAGCTCAAGGATCTCCATACCTTTCGCGCTGTCGCGGAGCGGGGCAGCATGGCAAAGGCCGCCGCCGACCTGGCGTTGACGCCGCCCGCAATTTCCAAGGTGATCGGCGATATGGAGAAGCTCCTGGGTGTGAGCCTCCTCGATCGCACGCCACTGGGTGTCACCCCCACGCGGTACGGCGAGGCTTTGCTCAAAGGGTCCGTCAACCTGTTTGACGATCTGCGGCAGACCGTCGAGCACATCGCATTTCTTGCCAACCCAACGGTCGGTGAGGTGCGAATCGGCACCATGGACACATCGCTCGGGAGCCTGCTGCCGGTGGTCATCGACCGGTTATCACGCCAACATCCCGCGTTGGTATTTCACGTCACGAGCACCAATAGTTACCGAGAGCTTGGCAGCGCGTTGCGTGCCCGCGCGATCGATATCGTCGTGAATCGGCTCGATTCGCAGCCCGAGGAAGAATTCGAGATGGAACCCCTTTTTGACGATCCATTGGTGGTTATTACCGGTCGCGATAATCCACGTTTTCGGGGTCGCAGCGTAAGACTCGCGCAACTACTGGATGAGGCCTGGTGCGTGCCGCACGAGACACACACGATTGGCGCCATCATTCGGCAGGCGTTCCGAATAAACGGTCTGGAGTATCCGAAGATTTCCGTCACTTGCGTCTCGATGCAAATGCAAACAGCGCTCGTGGAAACCGGGCGGTTCATTACGGTGGTGCCGGCATCCTATCTGCGCTTTCGGTCAAACACGACTTCACTCAGGGTCCTGCCCGTCGATTTGCAGGTCAGCGTGCCGCCAATAGGCTTTGTTACCTTGAAGAATCGCGCGATCAGTCCGGTGACAGAGCTGTTCATCAAGACATTGCGGGCGGTGGCCAAGGAGAGGATGTGAGTAACCAAATGCCTACCCGCCCCGCATCTCCGCCGCCGCCGACAACACCGCATCGATGATGAACTGATAGCCGGTACAGCGGCAGATATTGCCGTTCAGCCACTCCCGCACTTCGTGCTCGGTGGGATTCCTATTTTCTTCCAGCAATGCCACGGCCGCGACGAGAAATCCCGGCGTACAAAAGCCGCATTGCAACGCGTGGTGACGCTTGAAGGCAGCCTGTACCGGATGGAGGACTGCGCCTTTTGCAAGACCCTCGACGGTACGAATTGCCGCACCGTTTGCTTGCGCGGCCAGCGTTAGACATGAGCGTGCCAGTGAGCCGTCAATCGTGACGGTGCAAGCGCCGCATGCGCCATGCTCGCAGCCAAGATGCGTGCCGGTCAAACCGGCGTCTTCACGGATGAAATCGGCAAGCGTTCGGCGAGCTTCGATGTTGCCTGAATACTCGCGGCCGTTGATCGAGAGTTCGATAGCAATGCGTTGGGCGGGTGCTGGCATGTTTAACTCGGTTGCATCGCGCGGGTGAGCGCAGTGTCGAGCGCACGTTGCACCAGCACCGCTGCGATGGAGCGGCGATATGCGGCGCTCGCGTGTAGATCGGTGCGCGCGTCAATCGATTGCGCGACGTGCTGTCCGAACGCTTCCAGGGTTGTCGCGTTGATGGGTGCGCCCGCCGCAAATTTGGATAAAGAGAATCTCACCGGCGTATCACCCACGCCACCAAGCGCTACCGCGCCTTCGGTTTCGTCGCGATGAATGCGGGCGGCGACCGACACCACTGCGAAATCACCGCTTCGCCTGGCCATCTCGCAAAACGCAAACCCAGTTGCGGACGCGGGTGCCGGAAATTGCACGGCCGTGACCAACTCGTCTGCCTGTGCCGATGTGACCATCGCACTTGCAAAGAATTCGGCGGCGCGCACCCTTCGCTCGCCGGCTTGCGAAAGCAGCAACAACTCGGCGTCCAGCAACAGCGCGCAGACCGGCAATTCCGCGGCTGGATCAGCATGGCAGAGCGATCCGACGACCGTGCCGCGACTGCGTGTGGCGATATGACCGATATGCGAGATCGCTTCAGTGAGCAAGCTAGAGAACGATCGGATCAGCGGCGAACGCTCGGCCACGCGCTGTCGGACCATCGCGCCGATGCGCAGCCTGCCGTCAGCCTGTTCGATGCGATCAAGATCCTTGATGCGCGCGATATCGATCAGCACCTTGGGGCGCAGCATGCGCAGATTGAGCAACGGCATCAGGCTCTGTCCGCCCGCGATGATCTTCGCCTCAACCCCATACTCACGCAACAGCGCGGTGCATTCCTCGATGGTTTGCGGCGCCACGTAAGAAAAAACGGGCGGCTTCATGTAGCGCGCTCCCTGCTCCGGGCCTTCGCCAGCACCGCGAATAAATCGCTTTCGCTGAACGGCACAAAGTCGAGCTGCACACCGAAGGGTCGCAAAGCATCTTCGATGGCACCGGAGAGCACTGCCGGCACCGGAATCGTGCCGCCTTGTCCCGCGCCCTTCATGCCAAGCGGGTTCAGCGGACTCGGCGTCGGTACATAGTCGATTTCCGCGCGCGGCATATCCAGCGTCGTGGCCATCAGATAGTCCATGAAGGTCCCGGTGAGAATCTGACCGTCGCCGTCATAGACCACTCGCTCGAAAAACGTATTGCCAATGCCAAGTGCAATGCCGCCGAGCACCTGGCCATCGCAGATCAACGGATTAATCATCGTGCCGAAATCCTCGACGGCGATGTACTTTAGGATCTTGGTGGTGCAAAGCTTGAGGTCCACTTCAACGACTGCAACATGACAACCGGTTGCAAAGGTATTGGTCGGCGGGCAAAAACTCGCCACGGTGCTCATCCCCGGCCCCAAATCACGATATGGCAGCGGAGCGCCCGATTTGCCAAGCGAGACTTCCACAATCTCTTTCAAGGTCACCGCGCGCGAAAGATTGGGTGCGACCTTGATGGTGCCGTCTTCCAGCGCGAGATCGGCCGGCGCGGCTTCCAGCAGATGACTGGCGATCAGCAGCGCGCGCTCCTTCAATTCTCGCGCTGCGAGCAGTACCGCCGATCCGGTGACGATGCCCGCGCGACTCGCGAACGTGCCGATGCTGTAGCGCACGCTGTCGGTATTGCCAGCCAGCACGCGCACTTTCTCGAACGGAATCGTGAATACATCGGCGACGATCTGCGCGAATGCGGTGCGCTGCCCCTGCCCTTGCGATGGCGTGCCCATGCGCACGGTAATCGATCCATCCAGTTCGACCGACATCGCCACTTCTTCGAACGGCCCAAGCCCGGTGTCCTCGACGCAGCAGGCCATGCCGATACCGATGTAGCGGCCTTGGGTGCGGGCTTGATCGCGCTCAGCCTTGAAGGCGTCGTAGCCGACCCCTTGCAGCGCGCGTTGCATTAGCGCGGGCACATCGCCGCTATCGTATTTGCGCTTGGTACCGTCACGGGACACGAATCCCAATTCGTACGGATACTCCTCGGCGCGGATGAGATTGCGCCGCCGTAAATCCGCTGGGTCTAATCCAAGCTTCTGCCCCACCGCATCCAATAGGCGTTCACAGACATAAGCTGCCTGCGGGCGACCCGCGCCACGCACTGGAGCGGTTGGCACCGTATTGGTATAAACAACATTCGCGACGACATCAAAGTTCGGCACGCGATAGGGGCCGGGGATATTGACTACCGTGAGCAGTGGCACCACCGGCCCCCATGGCGTATAGGCGCCCGTATCGTTCAGAAAACTGCCACGAATGCCGAGAATCACGCCCTCGGCCGTGGTCGCCATCTCAAGGTCGTGAATCTGCAATCGCTCGTGATAGGAGGCGATCAGATGCTCGCGTCGATCCTCGATCCATTTGATCGGGCAGCCGAGCTTCTGTGCGATCACCGGAATCAGCAAGTCCTCGGTGTAGGTAAGGCCCTTGTAGCCAAAGCCGCCGCCAACATCCGGAGAAAGCACTTGCACGCTTCGCTCGCGTAGCCCCAGCGCCTCGGCAATGGCGGCGCGATGCACGTACGGCACTTGCGAGACATTCCACACTTGCATGCGTTCTTCGTGTGGATCCCAATTGGCGATGATCCCGCGGGTTTCCATCGCCTGTCCCGCACCCCGTTGTATTTGCAGACGGCGGCGCACGATGCATGCCGCCTCCGCAAATGCTTTGTCCGCATTACCCGTGGTGATCGGAATCCTTGCCGCAACGTTTGAGGCGAGATGCTGATGTACTTTGTCAGACGCGCTCGCGAACGCGCGTTCGAGATCGATGATTGCAGGCTGCGTGTCGTACTCGATCTCCACCAATTCGGCCGCGTCTTCGGCAATGTAACGACTCTCGGCTACGATCGCTACCACCGGCTCGCCCACATAGCGCACTTGCCCATCGGCAAGCACCGGCGAGCTCGTCGGATATTGCAGGGTCGGGCTCGGATGGCAATCGGGCAGGAACCTCGCTGTAGCAGGCAGATCGGCCGCGGTGAACACCGCATGCACACCCGGCGCCGTGGCAGCGGCCCGCACATCGACCTTGATTTTCGCGCGGGCCGCTGCGCTTCGCACGATCGCGACATGCAGCATGCCGGGCAAGCGAATATCGTCGATGAACCGCCCGCGGCCGACGATCAGATTGTCGTCTTCCGATCGAACCTGCCGCGTCCCAAACAACCCCATATGGTTGCTCAGCGTCCGATCGTTCGAATGAAGTCGAGCACGATTTTCACCACTTCCTGCGGCTTCTCGATGAACGGGATGTGTCCGCCGTCTGGCATCACAGTGAGTTTGGCACCGGGTATGCCCTGGGCGATTTTTTGACTCAAAGCGAGCGGGATGAGCTGATCGTTGCCCGAGCCGATGACAAGGGTCGGCGCCTTGATGTTAGGCAGGCGCGCAGTGAACTTGGCCTCGCCTTTCTGCTCGGGCAGGCTGCGACCCCATGCGAGCACTGATTTCACGAACGCAAGATAAAGCTCCGGCGAATTGCGTTTGATGATTTCCTGATTGGCACGCATCTGCGCAAAGCCCGCATCTGAATTGACGAACTCGCGCGTCATGGTCCAAAGGCCCATGTAGTCGGCGACATCCTGATTCATGCCCATGCGTTCGATCAATCGCATGCGCAGGCCGAAATTCAATTCCGCGGCGCGATCGAGTTCACTGAAGCCGCCAACGATGATGAGGCTCTTCACCAGGGCCGGTGCGCGCTCGGCGAGCGCAAGCGCCATCGCACCGCCAAGCGACGACCCCAAGATATTCATCGGGCCGCAGCCAAGGGCCGGAATCACTTCAGCAAAATCCGCGGCCCATGCTTCCACCGTGTAGGGCGGCGGCGACTTGGTGGATTCCCCAATGCCGCGCGGATCGATCGCATAAACCTTCATGTGTTTCGACAGCTCGGGTATGCCAAGCCGATAGTAGTTGCGATCGAGCCCAAGCCCTGGGATCAAGAGCAGCGGCTCGCCCTGGCCGGACACGCCGTAGTGGATCTCGGCATTGCGCAGTGAAACGGATGGCATTGCTTTCCTCCTCGTCAGTCAACTTTCGCGCCCTTCAACAAGCTAAGGGCAGACTTAGACCCGGTTGGCCGGGCTAATGATAGGTACGAGATCTTTGACACCGAGGCCGCGTTGTTCCATCGGAAATTTGATTGCTTCCTTGGCGTCTGCCGCGGAAGGGTTGTGCGACCAATATGTCTTCAGGGTGGGAAGGGCAATCACGCGCATGGATGGACGATAGTCCCAATAAAGGGGATTCACGCAAGCTCACGGCACGACTTGTACGCGGCGGCGCCGGGCCGCCGCGCGCAATGGCCCATCCTTGCATGCGAGCGGCAGTTTCAATCGCAGGGCCAATTCGAGGTAGGCCGCGTCGTAGACGCTCAACGCCAGTTCGCTGCCCAGCTGCGATAATTTTGTGAATGCCAGCACCGACATTTCATGGTCTAAGGTAAAGGCGAGGGCGCGTAGCGCTATTAGCGCTGTTGTGCGCTCTTCGGCAGTCAGTTTCTTTCGGCGTTCGAGAACCAACAGCACATTGGCCATCTCGAGTGGCCACAATGCGGGCACGACTACCTTCGTGCCCTGACCGATCTGGATGAGCAGCGCATCGGTCTGCGTCGTGGCCTGAGCTGGATGTACCCACGCGGTCGCGACGGAGGCATCCACCACGAGTCGATCCATCAGGGACGCCCCTCCTCGATTGCCGACCGGACCTCCGCATCGGAGAGCTTGGTACGCCCCTTTGACCGCGCGCGGATCTGTTGACGCAGCTGCTCGAGCGCCCGTACCGCCTGCTCGACCTGCTCGCGGTTTCGCGGACCTTCTTGGACAATACGAGCAACCGGTTTGTCGTGACGGGTGATGACAATTTCCTCGCCGCGGCTGACGCGTTCGAGAAGCTCGCCGAACCGGGTCTTGGCTTCGAAGGCGGTGACGATGCCCATACTGCAATCCTCATGGATTAACCAGTCATTAGCTAGTTTATGTCGCCTACTCCATTATTGCAATGAGATATCGGAGATCGTGTGCAACCCGCCTGCGGAATGGAAGCGGGTGAGGTACCAGGTTGACGTACGCGACGCAGCCCGCGGGTTCAAGACGTCGACGGTCTAATAAGTAGGGAGTTCCCCCGGCTCTGCCGGGGAGGCAGCAGAAGTTTGACGAATCCGGGAGTCCACCCGGCGAAACTATCGATCGTGAGCCGCCAAGCACACGAAAGGAGAATCGCGGATGGACGAGTACGAGAGCCTAAAT
>CAMDRJ010000004.1 GCA_945906755.1 Klebsiella pneumoniae
AGGATGCCTTGCGCAAGTGAGAATTCCAGCAGGCTGCCCGATAGTCCGGCCACGATATAGCCTAGCCCGATCGATACGCTCCCGCACAAAAGCGGCAGCATGATGCCGAAGCGGTCCGACAACCGCCCCATCAGGACGCCACCAAAGGCGAAGCCGAGCAAGGTAAGCGTGTACGGCAACGACGCCTCCGCGCGCGTCACGCCAAATTCGGCCTGCACCGGCGGCAATGCGACGCTGACGATCCACATCCCGGCATTGCCGATAGTGCCGATGGCAAGCGCGATGACGAGCCGCATCCACGCAGCGCGTGAGTCGGGTTCGATCGCGGCAGTCGCACTCGTCATGACACTCCTCCTGGCAACGCCGAAGATAACCGATTACCGGCGCCGGCATGGCGAACCGGCATTACGAACTATTTGACCCGCAGGCCCTCTGGTGCAAGCATGCGGTTTTTCCGGAGATCTTCCATGCGCGCCTTTCTTATTGCCGCCGCAATCGTTGTGGCAACCCTCGATGTGCAAGCACAGGCGTGGCCGACCAAACCGATTCGCATCATCGTCCCAGCCGTGGGCGGCAGCGCAGTTGATGTCGGCATGCGACGCGTCGCGCCGAAACTCACCGAGGCCTTGGGTCAACCGGTCATTGTCGAAAATCGTCCCGGCGCCAACAGCATGATCGGTGCGCGCGAGGTCGTGCGTGCACCGGCCGATGGCTACATGCTGCTGCACGCCAACATCAACAATGCGTTCAATGATCTGTTGGCACCGGACCCCTGCTGTCGATTGAACCAGGAGTTGGTGCCGATCTCGCGCATGTTTGCTTCACCGATGGTGATGGTGGTCAATCCCGCGGTGCCCGCCAACACGCTCGCCGAATACATCGCACTCGCCAAATCGAAGCCGCAATTTTTGACCGTCGCATCGGGTGGCACCGGCAGCCTCACCCAATTGGTCGGCGAAACACTCAAGTCTGCAAGCGGCATCAGGCTCACTGAAGTGCCCTATAAATCAATCGGCGCGGAAGTCCCTGACCTCTTGGCCGGGCATGTGATGACGGGATTTCTCGCCCCCTCGGCGGTTACGCAACACATCCGCGCGGGCAAACTCCGTGCGCTTGCCGTGGCGGATGCGGCGCGCATCGGCATTCTCTCGGATGTTCCCACCACCTCCGAAGCAGGGCTTCCGGCATTGCAGGCAACCGGTTGGAACGGACTCTATGCGCCGGCCGGCACGCCCGAGCCGATCATTCGTCGCTTGCAGGCCGAACTTGCGAAAGCACTTGCTTCCCCAGACATCCGCGAGGATGCCAAGACCAATGGTTGGGTGTTGGGCGGTGATCTACCGGAAGAATTCGCGGCTTATGTGCGTGCCGACATGGCTAAATGGGGACGCGTGATCCGCGAAGCAAACATCAAGTTGCAATAGGCCCCGCACGCCCGACCGAGCGCGCGGGTCATACCGCACTGCCCCGCGCCTACGCAGCCTTCATTGAAACGCGCCGCGGTGGGGTTGGGCGCAGCGCATCGTACTTGCGCAACTGATCGGCACTTAGCACCGAACTCAGTTTTTGGCGCGTCTCCACCTTGGCCGTCTGCATTTTTTCCCGGATTGCGCGCTTGGCTTTGCGGTCTGTGGTTTTCTGCAATTCCATCCTGAGCGCCTTCGTCTGCTGGCGCGATGCCTTCAGAATTGCCTTTACTTGCGTGTCCTGCGCGCCAGACAGTCCTAATCTTTCCGCCAATGCGACCCGGGCCGGCCGCTTGCCTTCCGTGGCGCCGCCCGACTGCGCGAACGCCGGTGCGACCACCGCGAGGCCCACTGCGATGATCAAGGTGCGAAACATGGTGCTCTCCTTTTCTGATCCGGCACATGCCGTAAGACCGAGCTTGCGCGGCCAATTTGGAGCAATTGCGGAGCCTTTGTGGAGAAGATGTAAAGGTCGGTAACGTTTTTGGGATCGATCTTGTCGGCCGCTTGCGGCGGGCGCACCATGCGCAAATGAAGCTCCGCCTGTCACATCAGTTGTTCCTGATGCTCGCGATCGTCTCGATCATTGCGATTGCCACGAGCGCATGGCTGCATATGCGCGCCCTGGAACAGGGTTTCCTCAACTATCTGAATGCCCTTGAAGCGGATCGCTTGGACGCGCTCGCCCCGGTGATTGAGCGAACGATTCGCACCAAGGGGCTCGACGTCGCGGTGAAGGATTGGCGCCGATTGCTTGGTCAAGCGAGCCGGCGGACCGGCACCGGCGCGCTGGAACATTGGCTGAGTCCGCCCCTCGACGAATCCACCGAGCGGCCCACACGGGGAAAAAAGGCGACGCCGGATCCCCTGCGCTTCAATCCGCGCGTGAGTCTGGTCAATGCCGATGGGCATCTGCTTGCCGGATCGCCGCTCTTCGCATTGGCGGGCAGCACCACGCGCGATATCACCGTCGATGGGCAAACAGTCGCACGCATCGTGCTCGCGCCGCTCCGCAATCCCACCGAAGATCGCGAGCTGGCATTTCTGCGCGAGCAGCGTACGTCGATTGCCTGGATGGCTTTCATCGTCGGCATCCTTTGCATCGTGCTCACCGCCCTATTGGCCGGATGGTGGTCACGGCGTCTGAGCGCGGTCACCACATCGACAGCGCGCATCGCACAAGGCGATCTCACTGCACGTGTGGCAATCAGCGGGCGCGATGAAATCAGCATCCTCGCGGCGAATGTGAATGCGATGGCCCATGCGCTTGAATCGATGGAAAGCTCACGTCGCAAGTGGCTCGCGGATGTTGCCCATGAATTGCGCACGCCGCTTACGACCTTGCGCGGCGAAATCGAAGCCATGCAGGATGGTCTGCGCAAGCTTGACGCCGCGGCCCTCGCCTCACTGCATGATGAAGTCAGTCGGCTCACCCGGCTCACTGGCGATCTCCATCAACTGGCGATTGCAGATGTGGGTGCGCTGGAATTCCACCCTGCGACGCACGATCTGAGCGAGTTGCTCAAGCGCGCGGCGGCAAGGTGGCAATCGCGCTTCGCAACGGCCGGCATAGCGATGACGATCGACGCGCCAGCGGAGCATTCTTCGTTGGTGGATGCAGACCGGATTACGCAGGTCCTGGACAATCTATTCGCCAATAGCCTTCGCTATACCGATGCGCCGGGACATCTTATTGCCTCCATTCGCGCCGTCACCGGCGTCCAGCAAATCGTGTTCGCGGATTCACCACCCGGTCTGACCGAAGATGCGATGCGCCAACTCTTCACGCCCTTCTATCGCGCGGATGCCGGCAGGCGAACTGGCGGCAGCGGGCTTGGGCTCGCTTTGTCAAAAGCAATCATCGAAGCGCATGAGGGTTCGATGCGCGCCAGCCATTCTGCGTTAGGCGGATTGCAGATGACCATTGAACTGCCACCGCAATGAACACTCCCACCATTTTGATTGTCGAAGACGATGACAAGATCGCGCGACTGCTCGAGGATTATCTGGCGGCCGCGCATTTCGCGACGCTACGGACTGCCGACGGACGTCGCGCGATCGACATGGTTCGCACAGAGCACTCCGCGGTAATGCTGCTCGATCTTAATTTGATGGGTCTGGATGGACTTGAAGTCTGCAAGGCAGTGCGGGCGTTTTCGCAGATGCCGATCATGATGATCACCGCGCGCGTCGATGAGGTCGATCGACTGATCGGCTTGGAACTGGGCGCTGATGATTATCTTTGCAAGCCGTTCAGTCCGCGTGAGGTGGTGGCGCGCGTCAAAGCGCTATTGCGAAGGGCGGCACCTGGCAACACGCCTGCTACGAGCGTGCAGTTCGATGAAGCCGGCTGGCGCGCTTCGCTTGCGGGCATTCCACTTACGCTGACCGCGGTGGAATTCAAACTGCTGCGCGCGCTCGCCAAACATCCCGGACGCGTGTACTCGCGCTCGCAGCTACTGGAATTCATCGACCGCGCCGATCTTGATACCAGCGATCGCGCGGTCGATTCGCATATCAAGAATCTCAGGCGAAAACTTGCAATCGCGCGGCCCGGTCATGAATGGATCAGGTCGGTCTATGGCGTGGGTTACGCGTGGCAGGAGGAATTCGCACGCTAACGCTCGCGCGAATTCCTGAATGGAGAGACCGATCGGAAAGCCGCCGTGGTTGCTTCTTTCTTCAAGAAATCCGCGCGATCAAGGCGCGGATTTCTTACGTATGAAGTCGATAAAGATCTTGGCGATATCGGCTTCTTTCTCTTCCCAGCTTTCGAATGGGATGACTTCCAGATCGGGGCCTGCCGGCATCACTTCATGCATTTCACAGCCGGGCACCATCTTCGCCATCGCATGTCCCGCCACTCGTGCATGTACAAAATCGTTGCCGGGCACCAGACACATCGGCACGCGCATCGCACGTAGCTCCGCTTCGCTCGCGCCAATGATCGGCTGGTCAACGCCCTTCAGGAATTTTTCGCTCCATACGTTCATCGAACGAATGAAGGCATCCACGCCAAAACGGATGAGCTGATCGCGCGCGGCTGGGTTCCGGGCAATCACCGCTTTGAAATGGTCGGAGGCCGCTACCGCTTCCATCCCGCCTGACTTCGCCAACGCAGCGAACGAGGTGTAGTACTGGTTGGCCAAGTGCTTGGTCGAGCGCGCGCTGCCGGAGACACGCCAGAGGAGCAAACCCTTCGTGACGCTCGGATAGCGGAGGCCATAGGAGAGCGCCATACGCGCACCCGATGAAGCACCACCGATGAAGGCCGATGTCGCGCCGACCAAAGACAAGAGCGCATTGAGATCATCAGCCCAGAGCTCGTGTTCCTGTTTATCGCCCGACAACAGAAGGTCCGAACCACCGCAGTTCTTCCGGTCATGCACCAGCACCCGAAATCCCGCGTCGCTGAAACGCCGGGCATAGCCGCCCAATTCGTCAAAGCCGCGGCGGCCACCCGGGGACACCGACACCCATGGCCCGGTCGTGCCCAATACTTCGTAATTGATGTTGCCGCCATTGATCATTGCGCGTGGCATGGTGCGTCCTGTCATGTTGGGAGGAAACCGCAATGCTGCCACAGACGCGGGGCATGGGACTATGAGTGCCGGGATTCGTCAATCCTGTGCAGCCTGTCCTCGAATGCCTTAGTCGGGGGTAGGAACCGGTATTTCGTCATTCCCGCGGCGGCGGGAATCCAAGCGGAAGTCAAATCGTCTGGATACCTGCCTACGCAGGTATGACGCATCGCTTGTGTGAGTCAGTTCTCTTGAGCAAGCGCCATTCCCGGCATGAATGCACGCGGCTTCATGATCACACCCTCGCCCCAACCTCGACATCCAGCGTCGTCACACGCCTGAGTTCGCGTTTGTAACGCTTATCGTCATAGGCCACGCCGCGATGCATGGTCGCGCGATTGTCCCAAATGACCAGATCGCCATGACGCCAGATGTGGCGATAGACAAACTGCGCTTGCGTGGCATGCTCCATGAGATCACGCAGAAACAACCGCCCTTCTGGAACGGGCCAATCGATGATCCGCGAGGCGTGCGAGGCAAGATAGAGCGCACGGCGACCGGTGGTGGGGTTGGCGCGCACCAGCGTGTGAATCGCACCCTTCAGCCTTTCTGCTTCGTCTGGCGCGAATTCAAAGCCCAGGGTCTGGCGCGAATAGGCGATCGAATGATGTACACGAAGACCTTCGAGTTTCGCTTTGGTTTCGGGATCGAGCGCATCGTAACCGGCGCGCATGTCGGCAAACTCGGTGTCTGCTCGCACCGCCGGGACGACGCGGGCCGACAAAATGGAGTAGCGGCCGGGCGGGTCCTGAAATGAGGCATCGGTATGCCAGAGCCGATTGCCCAAGCCGTATTGACGGCGCCTGTCATCGGTTTTGAGGATCTCGCCGTTCTCATCAACATTCGAAATATCGGAGACGGCCTCGGTACCAAGCCGGCTCTTACCCAATGCGGCGGCGCCGGTTTTCGAATGCAAGGTGCCATCGAAGCGCTTCGCAAACTCGAGCTGCGCTGCATCGGTGAACGCCTGGTCGCGAAAGACCAGCACCGCATATTCGTTCATGCCTGCGCGGATTGCTTCGAGCGTTGCCCGATCGTGGACCTCGCGCAAATCAAGCGGACTTAAACCAAGCGTACTCACTTCGGCGGCGAATACCGGATGAAGCTTTTTGAAGGTCAACGACATGGCGGCGTCTCATCGAGCAACACGATTCCTGTAACCTAACATAGCGTTGGGCCTTGCGGCCACCGGCTCTCGGCATTCCCGCGATTGTCGTGTCCTTGCATCCTGCGACAGGGACGGTATCGGAATTTAGCCGGCCCCGCGCGTTCAGTTCCATTCCAAAGGAGGAGACCCATGAATCAATATTCGCGCACTGTGCGCGCCATCAGCCTGTCGTTAGCCGGTGCGGTGCTCGGCTTGGCGGCAGGCATCGCCACGGCCCAGCAACCCGCCGTCGATCCCCGCATCGGCATGGGCGGTTTCAAGCCCGAGCGGATGCAATCGCAAACGCTTGCGCCGCATCCGCCCAAAATGACGGTGACCCTGCCAAGCGAAATTCCGATCGGCAATCTGAAGGTGCCTGCAGGCTTCAAGGTCGAACTCTGGGCGCACGGCATGCCGGGCAGTCGCATGATGACGCGCGGTGACCGCGGCACCATCTTCACCGGCACGCGGATCATCGGACGCGTCTATGCGATCACCGATCAAGACGGCAAACGCGGTGAGCCGAAGATCATCGCCGAGAAACTCGTGCAACCCAATGGCGTCGTGTTCCACGGCGGTTCGCTCTACGTCGCCGCGATCGACAAGGTCTATCGCTACGATGGCATCGAGCGCTCGCTCGACAAGATTCCGGAGCCTTCGGACATGTCGAAAGCATTTGGCTTGCCGCCCGAAGTCCATCACAACTGGAAGTTCCTCGCGGTCGGCCCGGACAACAAGCTCTACGTTCCGGTCGGCGCGCCTTGCAATATCTGCGAGATCAATACCGGCGTCCATGGCACGATCCGTCGCTACAACCTCGACGGTTCTGGCATGGAGATCGTCGCGCGCGGCGTGCGTAACAGCGTGGGCTTTGACTTCCATCCGAAGACCGGCGAACTGTGGTTCACCGACAATGGCCGCGATTGGGCGGGCGAGACCAGCTTCGACGAAGAACTGAACCGAGTGCCGGCCAATCAGATCGGCGCGCACTACGGCTTTCCGTTCTGCCATGCCAACGGCGTGCCGGATCCGGACATCAAGAAGCCCAACGCTTCCACAGGCATCAACCTGCCCGTTACCACCTTGGGACCGCATACCGCAGCACTTGGCATGCGCTTCTACACCGGCGATATGTTCCCCGCCGAATATAAGGATTCGATCCTCATCGCACGTCGCGGCTCATGGAACAAAACCGTCAAGAGCGGTTACGACGTTGTAATGGTGAAAGCGACGCCCGATGGCAAGAATGCAGTCGTCCGACCGTTCCTCACCGGCTTCCTCGATCCGAAGACCAATGAATTCTGGGGCCGCCCGGTCGACGTGCTGCAATTGCCCGATGGCTCGGTGCTGGTGGCCGATGAGCAAAATGGCGCAATCTACCGAGTGAGCTACAGCAAATAAATGCTTTCAAGTCAGCAACTGCGGCGAACCTTGACGGTTCGCCGTTTTTTTTCCTTCGTGGGCATGCTCGTTTTCGCCTGCCCGATTGTGTTGGCCCAACCCGCACCACGGAAAGGTGATCCGGTCCGCGGCGAAACGAAGATCGCCGTCTGCGCAACCTGCCATGGTGATGCGACCCGCGCACCGCTGCCCGGCATGCCGATGCTGGCCGCGCAGCCCGCTCAGTTCCTGACCCTGCAAATGATTCTGTTGCGGGAAGGCTTGCGTGATATCCCGCAGATGGCACCGTTCCTGAAAGGCCTCACCGATCGCGACATCATCGATATCGCCGAGTACTACACGCACCAGCAGCTGCCAAAAAATGTTACCGAGCGCAATGCCGCCCTTTACGGTCGCGGTGCCGCCGTGTCAAAGGCAATGGGATGCGGCAGTTGCCATCGTGGCGACTACTCCGGGCAAAATCAGGTACCGCGGATTGCCGGGCAACGCGAAGACTATCTCGTGCATGCGATGAAGGCCTATCGTGCCGACACGCGCGTGGGGACCGACACCAACATGAACGGCATCGTGCGGCAAACAAGCGATGACGACATCAACGCGATGGCGCATTACTTTGCGTTGCAATGAGCGTAGCGCCCCGAAGAATCAGAGTCCCTTATGATGGCGACTTCATTCTAATTTTCGGAGTTATGCAGTGAAATCCTTATTGATCCTTGCCGTCGCCGCGTTGTTGGCAACACCTTCCTTCGCCCAATCGGATGCCGCCGCCAAAGCCGCCAAGGAGCCCGGCGCGATCGTGACGCCAAGCGGCATGGTGTTTCGGACCATCACCGAGGGGAAAGGCGCGACGCCGAAGGAAATCGATGTGGTGTCGGTGCACTACCGCGGGACCTTCCCCGACGGCAAGGAATTCGACAGCTCGTATTCGCGCGGCCAGCCGACGGAATTCCCGTTGAACGGCGTCATCAAGTGCTGGACCGAAGGGGTGCAGCGCATCAAGGTCGGCGGCAAAGCCAAGCTGACCTGCCCGCCGTCAATCGCCTACGGCACGCGCGGCGCGGGCGGGGTGATCCCGCCGAACGCGACGCTGCATTTTGAAGTGGAGCTGGTGGCGATCAAACGCAATTGAGGCCCTACATCCTCACCCCTTCACGCGCGAACTTCTCGCGCTGGTGCTTGAACGATTCCGGGTCGAGGTGTCCCGTTTTCGCATAGATCTTCACGTCGTCCTCGATTTCCTTGAGGATCTCGGGCACGGGCTTGGTCAGATCCACCGCGACCCCATAGGGCTGGGTCGCTTCAAACGGCGTGGTCCAATACACTTCGCAGACATTGCCTTCCGGGTCGTGGAAATAAAGGCCTACCGCATTGCCATGTGACACCACGCGGCTGAAGCGCACGTTGTTGTCCTTGAATCGCTGGTAGTAGTCGACGACGTCTTCCAGCTTTTCGCAGCTAAATGAGATCTGCTGCACGCAGGTCCGCTGCTCATCGTTTTGCGAGCGGAAGATCACGAGTTCATGATGCTCACGCTCGGGGTCGGAGGTCATGAATGCCACGTTGGCCGCCTGATCGGCGATATGCAAGCCAACAACATTGGTATAGAAATCGCGCAGGCCCTCGAAATCCTTCGCGTAGATGCCGACGTGGCCAAGTTTTTTGATCGCCATTGCTGTCCCCTTAGTGAGATTCTTGAAGTTCCCGACTATACCTCTGGTAGCGCCCAATTTCGAGGGGGCAGCGCCGCAAGTGGCATCGGCTCAGCCATCCAAAGAAACCCGGCCCCGCCCGCTAACTATCAGATTAATAAGAGGAAACCATGCGCGTTTTCAATACTTTACCGGCTGAAAATCTCCGACAGGTGGGCCCGGTGGTGGCGGGCTATGAGCGGGCGGGCTTCGACGGCGTCGTCAGCATGGAAAATCGCCATGATCCGTTCCTGCCGCTGGCGGTCGCCGGCGTCGCGACTTCGCGAATCGAATTGCATACCGGCATTGCGATTGCGTTCCTGCGCTCACCGATGAGCGTGGCCAATATGGGCTGGGATCTTGCGGGAGCCACCAATGGGCGATTCGTCGTCGGTCTCGGCCCGCAGGTCAAGGCCCATAACGAGCGGCGCTTCTCGGTGCCGTGGACCCCGCCTGCGCCACGCATGCGGGAGTATGTGCAGTCGCTGCGGGCCATTTGGCATTGCTGGAAGAACGGTGTCCCACTTCACTACACGGGCGAACACTATCGATTCACATTGATGACACCAAACTTCGTGCCCGAGCCGATTGCGGCACCGATTCCTGCGATCACCATTGCAGCGGTAGGCCCGGCGATGATGAAAGTCGCGGCGGAAGAATGCGATGGCGTAAAACTCCATGTCTTCGCGACGCGCAAATACCTTGAGGAAGCCGTGCTGCCCGCTGTCACCACGGGCCTCGCCAAAGCGGGCCGCGCACGTGAAAACTTCGAGATCGCCGGCGGCGGTTTTCTTTGCACTGGTAAAGATGATGAGGCGGTGCAGAAGATGTTCGACTGGGTGCGCCTGCGCGTTGCGTTCTACGCATCCACCCAGGCGTACTGGCCGGTTCTAGCCGTGCACGGCTTGGAAGATCTTGGCCGTAAGCTCAATGCCATGACGCGCGCAGGTAACTGGGATGCGATGGCAAACGAAGTGACCGATGAGGTGGTACATCTGTTCGCGGCAGTGGGTCGCCATGATCAGATCGCAAGTGTTATCGAGAAGCGCTTCGGCGGGCTAGTAGATTCGCTGTTTGCGAGCGCCAACAGCGCCGTGCCAAGCGATCTGCCGCCCGATTTGATTCAGGATATTCAGCGCATACCAATCGCATTCAACGGGTACGCAACGTAGCATCGGCGCCGAATGTGCGATCCGGGTAGGGTGGAAAAGCGCAGCGCATTCCACCGCTAGCCGCACATGCAAGCGATCTCACGAAAACTACTGCGGTGCAATCCCCGCCGCCTTGATCACACGATGATTGTTCTCGACTTCGGCCCGCACGAACCGCGCGAAGGCCTCGGGCGTCATATCGAGCGTGTCCTGACCCATCCCGTTCAGCCGTTCCTTCACGGCCGGCTCGGCGATTGCCCGGCGCACATCGGCGTTGATCTTGTTGACGATCGCAGGCGGCGTGCCGGCCGGCGCCCAAATACCGAACCAGCCGGGCGAGTCGGCATTCGGCACGCCCGCTTCCCCGGTGGTCGGCACGTCAGGCAACGCCGCATTGCGTTTCGGTGTGCTGACCGCAATCGCACGGAGCTTGCCCGCGCGGATATTCGACAAGGCCGCCGACAACGGTGCCCAGAAGCAATCGGCAGTGCGGGTCATCACCGACGTAAAGGCTTCCGGGGTGCCCTTGTAGATGATTTGCGTCACTTTGATCCCCGCCGCGGCGATGAACACCTCGGTATTGAGATGCGTGCCGCTGCCGATTCCGGCATGCGCAAAATTGAGCGCCTCGGGTTTCGCTTTGCCATAGGCGACCAAATCGGCCACGGTCTTGAACGGACCATCCGGCGCCACGACCAGCGCCTGCGGCTGCATCGTGAACGGCGCGACATCCACAAAGTCCTTCAGCGTGTCGTACGGAAGCTTGGCGTAGATGGCCGGATTCACGGTATGCGCATTGGAATTAATGAGCAACGTATAGCCGTCCGGCTCGGCCTTGGCGACGAATGCCGAGGCGATCGACCCGCCTGCGCCGGCCCGGTTTTCGGGAACGACCGGTTGCCCCCAATACTCGGACAGCTTTTGCGACACGATGCGGCCAACGATATCGGTTGCGCTACCGGGTGTGAAGGTAATGACCATCTTCACTGGTTTGTTAGGGAAAGTCTGCGCATGGGTTGTGGCGGAAACGCCCAACGCGGCGAGCAAAGTGAATCCACGAGCGATGTTACGTAAGCGTCCCATCCTGGTCTCCTGCTGTTGGTACGATTTGGGCTACCAGAGCAGCCGGTGGCCAATTTGGCGTCCACATTCTCACATACCTGACCGGTGTTGGATCACTTTGTGCCACGCAATTGCACGCGCAGATCGTCCACCAATGCCGGTAGCTCGACTGGTGAGCGCGCGATGCCAAACACGATGAAATCGGGCCGCACCAACATCACAACCGCGTTATGGGCGCGAAAGAATGCTTCATAGACGCCGTCCAGATCGACCACGCCATTGCGAAGGGTGGGCTGATCCGACATCTGCACGATCGTGGTGCCGATCATCTCCAAGAATTTTCGTTGCTCAGGCCGCACATGTGCGGCCGGATCGCATTCCCAGCCGATCAACTGAAACCCCCAATCGATGAGATCGTCGAAGCGGTCGACTTCGCCACCGCCCAACACCTCGCCTTGCGGACCGATTTCGCCGACCGGTCGGGCGAGCGTGCCGTCCTTCTCGCGATGCAGAATGCCGGTTGCGATGGTCGGCTCCGCCGCCGACACCGGCGCACCGCCCGCGATGAATTTTTTGTCGCGCGCAGCCGCCTCACGCGGACTGGCAATGAACGCCAGCGCGGCAAGCCGGTCCGAGCCTTCGATGTAATGCCGCGTGTGGGGCTTGCGCTCGGCCCCATAGCTATTGAGCAACGTATCGGGCGCAACGCCCCGCAATGTGAGATCGAGCTTCCAGGCGAGATTGATCGCATCGCGCAATGCCGAGCAGCCGCCTTGACCGAGAAAAGGGGTCATCAGGTGGGCCGCGTCACCCGCGAGAAACACGCGACCGACTCGCCATGTTTTCGCGAGCTTTCCTTCAAAGGGATAGACGGCGTGGCGGTATACCTCGACGTCGTCGGCCGTCACGCCGTAGACCATGGCGAGCGCGCGATACGCGCTTTCATCATTCAGCTTATCGGTGTGGTCGGCATCCGGATCGACCTGGAAATTAAACCGCACGTTATCGGTGCCAAGCGGAATGATCGAATGCGACTGACCATTTGGCACGCAGAAGATCACCGCCACTTGACCATCTGGCGAGAGGCCCCAGAAATCAGGCAGCTCGCGCTTGCGCACCGTATCAAACGTCAACCAGGCGCCGCGCGATGGCCATGACTCGCGGTCGATGCCAAGTGCCGTCCGCACGCCGCTCTTGGCGCCATCGGCACCGACGACATAGCGAGCGCGGATGGTACGGGTGTCTCCAAGTACGGCGGAGCCGTTATTCTGTACACGGCGCTCGCGTGTGATGATCGATGCAGAGTGAGCATCTTGCTCCACACCGACCACTTCCCAGCCCTGTAGAACGACGACGCGTCGTGAGCGCGCGAAGGCATCCATTGCTTCCTCGATATCGGGTTGATGCACCGAGATGCGACGCGGGAAGCCGCTCGCGTCCGTCCCGGACCAGTCGTGGTCGATCAACACCTCACCCGCGCCATTGGCAAACATGTAACGCGTGCGGGGCAATGAATTGCGCAGCGCTTCATCGATGTCGCAGGCCGCCTGCAGGATACGCGCCGACTCGCCATCGATCGTCGCGGTGCGCGGTTGTCCATAGAGGGTCGGCCAGCGCTCAACGACGCACACCCGATGCCCGCGACGCGCGAGCAAACATGCCAACGCTTGTCCGGTCGGACCGTAGCCCGAAATGGCTACATCGAATACTTCGGTCGTCATTGCGGCGCCGCTCACGTTCAAAGTCCTTAGTCAAATTTCAAATTACGGGTACGGACCAGCTTTCCCCATTTGTCCACTTCCTGCGCGACCGCAACCGCGAGATCCTGTGGTGACCCACCCGCCACTTCGGTACCCAGTGCCATCAGGCGCTCGCGGACATCCGTTAATGCAAGCGCCTTGTTCACCTCGCGGTTGAGCAGCGTGACAATCGGCGCCGGAAGTTTGGCCGGCCCAAGTACCGCGAAGTACGTCCCGCCTTCTACCGGAAACCCCTGCTCGGCAAGCGTGGGCAGTTCGGGCAACAGCGAAAAACGCTTGGCACTCGCTACGCCCAGCAATTTGAATCGCCCGGTCTTCACATGCTGAATCGCGGTGGCATAGACATCGAGCGAAGTCTGCACCTCACCCGCGAGCAGCGCAGCGATCAATGGCGCACCGCCCTTGTAGGGCACGTGGACCGCCTCCATGCCGGTGCCCTGCTTCAGCAACTCGAATGCAAGATGGTTCGAGCTGCCATTGCCGAATGAACCGAAGTTGAGTTTGTCAGGATTCGCGCGCGCGAAGCCGACCAATTCTTTCAGCGAACCCGCCTGCACACTCGGATGCGCGAGCAGCAAATACGGCGTGGTGGCGATCATCACGATCGGCGTGAAGTCGCGCACCGGGTCGTAGGGCAGCGCCTTTTGCGTGCTGGAGTTGGTCCCGAAGGTACTGGCCGTGCCAAGGATCAACGTATAGCCATCGGGCGACGCCTTCGCAACAAAATCGGTCGCGATCGCCCCTGCTGCGCCCGGCCGTGCTTCGATCACGAACGATTGTCCGATGGCCGCACCGACCTTGTCAGCCACCGTACGGATCACCACATCACCGGAACCGCCCGCCGGAAACGGATTGATGATCCGGATGGCACGCTCCGGATAGGTCTGCGCGTTGGCGACGCCTGACGCAACCAGCGTGAGTGCGGCAACGGCCCATCCCAACCACTGCATGCAAGACTTAACCTGGCGCACGCCGCACGAGAGCAATTTTGTCATTCCGGAATACCTCAGCATCGTTCTGGTTATAGACGTGATCGCGAAACACCACCACGCCACGATCTGGCTTCGTGGTCGGTCGCTTGCTGATGACTTCCACCTCGGTGCGGATCGTGTCACCGGGGCGTACATGGAGCAAAAACTTCGCGTTTTCGATGCTCATCAACGCGACAATGCTATCTGGGAATAGATCACCGGTCATCGCGGTGGAAAACGACATCACCAAATGGCTCGGACAAATACGCCCGTCCAAACCACGCGCCCGCGCCGCCGCATCATCCAGAAAAATCGGCACCTGATAGCCGACCAAATTGCAGAAAGCATCATGATCCGCATCGGTAATCGTTCGCATACGCGTTGGGTAGCGCGCGCCGATCGCAAAATCTTCAAAGAACCGGCTCATTGCTTGATTACTCCATTCGCCGCATGGTGATGAAGCGTATCGGCGGAAATACCCATCTCACGCAACACTTCGGCGGTGTGTTGCCCAAGCTGCGGCGCGGTGCCGGGGTGACGGGCGACGTGTCCGTCGAAGAAACCCGGTGACGCGAGCATGCGGGTCGTTCCCACCCCCGGTTGCTCCCGCTCGACCAAGACACCGGTGCTCGCCATCTCCGGGTCGTTCGCCACCTCCGACAAGCTACGCACCCCTTGCACCGGAAAGCCGATTCGCTGTCCAAGCGCTTCCCACTCGCCAACCGTGCGTTCGCCGACGACACTACCGATCAAATCGTACAGATCGGCGATATGGATATTGCGTTGCACGCGATCGTTGACGCGCGGATCGTTCGCAAGATCGGCACGACCGGCCGCTTTGAACAGTTCCACCCAATGGCTCGTACTGTAGGGTGCAAGTGACACATAGCCATCTCTTGCGCGGTAAATGCGTCGCCCGCGCCCAATCAGGCGGTGATAGCCGATGCCGCCTTTGGGCGGCACGAAGGTCTGGCCCTGCAGATGTTCAACAAGCAGGAAGGAGCCCAGGGTCTCGAACATCGGCAGATCGATCGCACCACCGACACCGGTGCTTTTCTGGCGATAGAGGCCCGCCAACACCGCACAGGCAAGACTCACCCCGGCGAGCTTGTCGGCGACCAGACTTTCAACCAATCGTGGCACGCCGTCGCGATCGGCATTCAACGCGGCAAGTCCGGCGGCGGATTGAATGACATCATCAATTGCACCAGCGTCGGCGCGCCGACTGGTTGATGCAAACCCGGTTGCCGAACAGTAAAGAATTGATGGATTCATCGCTCGCACCGCCTCAAAGGAGAATCCGAGCCGATCGATCGCTTTGCGCCGCACGTTGTGAATGAACACATCGGCCTTGCCGATCAGCGTGCGAAGTAAGTCCTTCCCTTCCGCGCGCTTGAGATCGATAACGACCGAGCGCTTGCCGCGATTCAGATTCAGAAAGATCGGCCCCATTCCACCGGTTGCGCCGACGCCGTTGTGGCGCATGACGTCGCCTTCCGGGGATTCGATTTTGATGACATCGGCCCCATAGTCGGCGAGCACCTGGGTGGCAAGCGGCCCGAACACGACGGTCGTGAGATCGATGACACGCACACCGGCCAGCAATGGTTCACTCAACGTCGCTCATCCTTGAATCGCACCGCCTTGGTGTCGCGGGCTGGGTCATACAAATCGCCGGCCGACACGAATTCGACGCGCGGCCGCACTTGCACCGTCGCTTGCGCACGTTCAATCACTTGCGACCGCATCAGGTCTTGATCCGCATCCGTAGCCACGCGCACCAACATCGCATCCGCTGAAAAAGGATCGCTTGGATTCTCGCGGCAAATAACCACTTGCAATTCTCTCAATCCAGCCAATCCATTGAGCGCATCGAGCAGCGCGGCCGGATTGATCAGCATGCCTTTTACTTTGACGAGGTCCTTGGTGCGCACGATCGGACCGACGATGCGATCACCATACCGGCCGCAATTGGGGCATGCACCCCGCGCGATGCTCACGATATCGCCTACCAAGAAGCGAAGAAGCAACGTGCCGCGTCGATCCAGGTGAGTGACCGCTAGCGCGCCTCGCTCGCCATCGGGTAACCGCCGGCCCGTCTCCGGATCGACCACCTCGTGATACTGGATCTCCGGCGCCGGGTTGTGCCATTGCCCGTCCTCCTCGCATTGCGAGAATGCGCCCATCTCGGTGGAGCCGTAGCGATCGAACATGATGGTCCCTGCCGCCCCCAAATCACGCAGGCAACGGCGCAGATCTTCGCGCAACGCCGGCGTCGTCGCCTCGCCTGTCAGTGCACACATCCGCACGCTCTTAAAATTCGCGCCGCGTTCGATCGCGCGCAGCAGCACGCGCCGTACGAAGCTCGGGATTCCCCAAAGCACCGTGGCACGATGCGCTTCAATGAGATCGATCGCATGGTCCAATGGACGCTGCACACCAAAACTGCCGATCGGCGCACCCGGCAGCGCGGCAAAGATGGACGCACCCATTGCATAGGCGTTGGTCGCCGACCGGATGAATGCGCCCATCGGCGCGGCCGTCAGCGGAAACAGGTTGGCGATGACATCGGTCGATCGCATGCCGGAAATTTCCGCCACGCGCCGCGATTGAAAGAGATACGCGTGATAATCGTGCGTGGTGTTGTAGATGGGCGTTGGATCGCCGGTGCTGCCGGTGGTATAGCCGACGTCCCAAAGCACGCGCTCATGCAGGGGCAGCGTCGGCAGTTGCAAGCGGAAACGCTCCGGATCGGCCATGAGATCGCGCTTTGGCGTCAATGGCAACCGTTCAAGATCTGCCAAGCTGCCGATCGATGCGATATCAACGCCCGCTTCCGCCCAGCGACGGCGATAGTACGGATGACCCTCCGCGCATAGTGCGAGCATGTGACGCAGGCGCTCATCCTGCACACGCTCGATCGCGGCATCGGACTGCTTGAGGAGATCGGCGTTCGGCTCGGACATCAGGGGGAATGAAGGTGCACAATGCATCGCAAGGCGATGGGTTCCAGCAATCGGTCTACGCCATTGTGCCACCGCACTCTTTCTCGCACCTTGCGTACATTGACAGTGGGCGCGCCGGCTTGTACGTTCAATACCGGTTTAGTGACTCATCCAGATCAGCCTCTACAGGCGGCCAACCATGCCCTCCCAAGATCTCGCGTTCTTCCAGGAATGGTTCAACAACAAGCTCCCGCACAATGCAGCGCTTGGCACGCGGCTTATTACGATGCGGGAAGGTGCGGCGGTGATGCAGCTTGACTGGGCGCCGCACCTGGTGGGCGATCCTGACACCGGCATTCTCGCGGGCGGCCCGATTACCGTGTTACTCGATTTCTGCTGCGGCATGTCGGTCGCCACGCGCATGAGCGTGATCACCGCGTTTGCAACGCTCGATCTTCGTATCGACTACGCGCGCCCGGCCGAACCGCGAAAGCCAGTGATCGCCGAAGCCGAGTGCTATCGGCTCACTGCCAATGTCGCCTTCACGCGGGCGATTGCGCACCAGGGCGATCCATCGAGATTGGTCGCCGCCGCGGCCGGCACGTTCATGCTGGCCACCAAAGGTGCGGCCTTGCCCTCCGCCGGTCACAGCGCAGCAGCGAAAGGCACGCCATGAACCTGCTCGATACCCTTCGCATCGCGCGCGAAACACGTGATCCCGCCCGTCTTGTCGAAGCGATCCCCTATGCCCAGTGGATGGGCATGGCCCCCGAAATTACCACCGGCGAATTTCTTACCCGGATGCGCTATCGGCCGGAGAACATCGGCAATCCGATCCTCCCTGCGCTGCATGGCGGCACGATCGGCGCGCTCCTTGAAATGGCGGCGATCCTGCATTTGCTATGGGACAGCGAGTCGGTCACGCTGCCGAAGATCATCAACATCACGGTCGACTATCTGCGCTCCGGACGCCCGATCGATACGCTCGCGCGCGCCACTGTCACGCGGCAAGGCCGGCGCGTGGTCAATGTCGAAGTGATTGCGTGGCAAGACGATCGCTCGAAACCGGTCGCCTCGGCGCAGGTACATTTTCTGGTGACGCCTGCGGATTAGCTCAGAAAGCTTCCAACCATGCCCACCCTTGCAAATCGTCAAGTACGCCTGAAGAGTCGGCCCACTGGCATTCCAGAGGCCGAGCATTTCGAAATCGTGACCGTACCCGTCGCCGAACCGGCCGAGGGCCAAATACTCGTTCGCAATATCTACTTGTCCGTGGAACCCGCCATGCGCGGTTGGGTAAGCGCGGTGGCGAACTATTCGCAACCGATTGCGTTGGGGGCGGTGATGCGGGCGATTACCGTCGGGCGGGTCGAAACCTCGCGTCATCCGGAGTTTGCGGCGGGCGATGTGGTCACCGGCATGTTCGGTTGGCAGGACTACGCGTTGGTCAGCGCGAAAGACATCGATCGCAAGATCGCCCGCATCGATCTGCCAATTTCAACAGCGCTTGGCGTACTCGGCATCAATGGCCTCACCGCGTATTTCGGATTGCTGGTTGTCGGGCAACCCAAGGTTGGCGAAACAGTCGTGGTATCGACCGCCGCGGGTGCGGTCGGCTCCGCGGTCGGACAAATCGCCAAGATCAAGGGATGCCGCACGGTTGGCATCGCCGGCGGTGCCGAGAAGGTGGCTCTATGCCAAAAAGCGTTCGGATTCGATGCCGCTGTCGATTACAAGGGCAGCGATTTTGAGACGGCGTTTGTGGCCGCCTGCCCAAAGGGTGTCGATGTCTATTTCGACAATACGTCGGGCCGCATCAGCGATGTCGTCATGAAGCATCTCAACATTGGCGCGCGAGTCGTGATCTGCGGGACCGCTTCGATTGCAAGCTGGGAGCCGATCCCGCTTGGTCCGCGCATCGAACGCCATCTCCTGGTGAAGCGCGCCCGCATGCAAGGCTTCATCATTTTTGATTACGCGTCGCAATTCTCTGGTGCACTGATCGAACTCGCGCAATGGGTACGGGAGGGCAAGCTCCAATATCGCGAAGATATTTTGGATGGCATTGAACACGCTCCCGGTGCAATCGCGGGCCTTTATCGTGGCGACAATCTTGGGAAGCGGCTTATTCGAATCGCGGCCGCGTAACAGGCAATCGCATGGGGACATGTCAGACTTGAGGCTCTGCCTCTCGTGCCTCGGAATCCCTAATGCCCGCAGCCCCAATCCTCCACGCCCACGGCGCCGCCATTCCCTCGATCGGTTTTGGCACCTCAAGCATCGCTGCTGATTGCGGGCCACTCGTCGCCCATGCGCTCAAGGTCGGTTACCGCCATATCGACACCGCGCAAAAATATGGGACCGAGCGCGGCGTCGGCGAAGGACTGCGTGCCTCGGGTATTTCGCGCGACGAGATTTTCCTGACGACCAAAGTCAGCCACGAATACCTGCGCGCGGCCGACTTCGAGCGCTCGACCGAGGGATGCCTCAGCGCCCTTCGCGTCGATCATGTCGATCTGCTATTGGTGCACTGGCCGAATGCCGCGATCCCGTTAGCGGAGACGATGGCAGCGCTCGGCAAAATGAAACAACGCGGATTGACGCGCCATGTCGGCGTCGCCAATTTCAATCTCGCGATGCTCGATCAAGCGATCGCCATGTGCCCAGAGCCGATCGTCAATCTGCAAACTGAATTCCACCCCTACATCAATCCAGTGAAAGTGCTGGCCGGTTGCCGGCAACGCGGCGTGGTGCTCACCGGCTACTGTCCGCTTGGGCGTGGTCAGTTGATCGATGATCCGGTGCTCGCCGAAATCGGGCGCGCCTATCGCAAGACCCCTGCGCAGGTGGCATTGCGTTGGCAACTCCAGCATGAGGGCGCGATACCGCTGCCCCGCTCATCGCATCCTGGGCGTATCGCGGAGAATTTCGCGATTTTTGATTTCAAGCTGAGCGCAGCGGAAATGCAGCGGATCTCTGCGCTGAAGCGCGCAGGTGCCAAGATCGCTGATCCGAAGGGGCGTGCGCCGGAGTGGGATGACTAAGCCGGAGCGCGGAAGATTTAGATGGGGTGCACGGTAAATTTGGCACCCTATTTTTCCTGTAGTGATCCCAAAGTGATAGCATTTCGCTACCTATCCACCCTCCGCGCAAATTTCATGTCCGGGCTGCTTATTAAGGATTTTCCAGCCGAACTGCACCGTAAGCTGAAGGATGCGGCGACGCGTAATCATCGATCGATGACGCGGCACGCGTTGGCGCTCTTGGAACAAGCGCTGTCCTCCGAGACCAGGAATGCCGCCGAACTGCTGCCTAAACCACTTAAGCCCCTAAGGCCCGTACGGACGAGCAGTGTCGTGACTGTAATCCGTGACGGGCGGAAGGCTATCGCGCCACGCATACCGAAAAAATGATTGTCGTTGACGCCAATATCCTGATCTATTCCCTAATCGATGGCGATAACACGAAGTCGGTACAGAAGCTGCGCGAAAAAGACAACGATTGGCGCACCCCTAGCTTATGCATGCATGAAGTTCTGAATGTATTGACAACCTACGAGCGACGCAAGGTGCTGTCACTCGTACAATGCAGGAAGCTTTTGGAACACGCCGAGCGATTCCTTCAAGTCGCGGAGTGCGAAGTCAGGATGGACGCGGCGCTCACCGCCGCCGCAAAATACGCGATCACCGGCTACGATGCGCAATACGTCGCGCTGGCACAGGCGCTGGGCGCGCCCCTCGTCACAGAAGACCGGAAATTGCGCGCGGCGGTACCAGGGATCGCTCTTTCCATTGCGGAATTATTGGGGTAGCCCGGTGCTTCAAACCGACGCGAAGGTAGGCGCTGTCGCAAGAGGGTCAGATACCACGATGAACTTCGACTACTTGCCTAAACCCCATTTCCCGCATTGAGGTAAAAAGCCTGCTCTTTGCCACCGGGCGACCTGCGCGACCGCGCGTTCGATCACCCACCATTCACCACTAAGGAACACAGCACAATGAACGCTCAGGATTTTTGGGTTTCACATGAAAGCACGACCGAATTCAAGACCGATGGCCTGCGCAAATTTTTTGAATACCGCGATCTAGGTATCAAGAAGGCCACCAAGGGGCAGGTAGTCGCCCATATCATCCGCGCCATTCCGAGCGATCACTTCGAGGGCAAGCCCCATCTGCACGACACGCAGTTCCAGATGATTTACGTGATGAAGGGCTGGATCAAGTTTCGCTATGAAGGCCAGCCCGGCGAGATCACCCTGACGCCCGGCTCATGCGCGTATCAACCGCCCTCACTCAATCATCAGGAGCTCTCGCATTCGGACGATCTCGAAATGATCGAGATCGTCATGCCGGCCGACTTTGGTACGCGGCTGGTCGATAAAGTCTAGGAATCCGCGCAGTCGTGCGGATTCCTGATGGCAGACCCACGGGAAGTTGTAAGCCCCGACGCGCTAACCGTTGGTATGTACAGGGGTCTGCCCTGAGGAATCTGCGCGACAAAGCGCGCAGATTCCTGGCTACTTCGGCGCGTCCGGCCGCTTGCGCGGATGCGCCGAGGCGAAGGCATCGCGCGCCATGCATGCGGTGTGGATGCGCATTACCGTCGGATACGGCTTCACATCGCAATCGGAGTTCTGTGCACCGATCACCTGCCCCGCAAGGCAGATATCGGCCATCGTCACCGCATCGCCATGACAGAACTTGCCGGTGCGTTTGTCGTTGACGAGCATCGCTTCGATCGCGGCCAAGCCGATGCCGACCCAATGCCGCGTCCATTCGACCCGCACCGCTTCGCCTAGTTTGAGATCCTTCTCAACGTAGTTGCGCACGCGGGGCACCATGAGCGGATGGATCTCACTGATCGGAATCATCGCAAGTGCCCGTACGCGCGCACGATCGAGTGGATCGCGCGGCAAGAGCGGCGGATTGGGATGCGTCTCTTCCAGGTATTCCATGATTGCCATCGATTGCGTCAGCGCGGCGCCGTTGTCGGTGATCAAGGTCGGCACGACTGCCAACGGATTCACACGCTTGTAGGCCTCGTTGTACTGCTCGCCTTTGGCGAGGTCGAGCGCTTCATCCTCAGAAGGCGGGATTCCTTTGAGATTCATCGCGACCCGTACGCGAAAGGTGGCTTGCGAACGCCAGTAGCCGTAGAGTTTCATGGTGCGGTTCCTTCCGTAGTGTTCACATCATTCTTGACAACGAGGAGCGCGGCGCGAGTTTGCGGTGTTTCCAGACTGATGCGGCCAAGCGCCCCGCTGCGGTAATCATCGAGCAGCGTGCGTGCGGCCCGCTCAAGATCGAGTTCCGCGCCACGCGAACGATACCCCCGGCGCTTGGCGATTGCTTCGATCACCGCCGGTCCGTCGAGCGATTCGGTGGCAAATCCATAGCGCTCTTTTAGTAGCACCTGATAGCGTGCCAACAGAATCGTCGCGAGATACGTGGCGACCTCTTGATCGATATAGGCGTTGGTGCCGACCGAATGGCTCGCGGCGAGCATGAGACCGTCCGTTGCCTGCGCGATCGCCGGCCACATCAATCCAGGCGTATCGATCAGCTCGAATCGATCACCTACTTCGTAACGCGCCTGATTCTTGGTGACACCGGGTTCGTCGCCCACCTTCGCCACTTTGCGCTTGAGCAGCGCATTGATGAACGTGGACTTCCCCACATTCGGAATGCCCATCACCATCGCGCGCACCGGCTTCAAGATGCTATCGCGATGCGGGACGAGGCTCGCGGCATGCCCTGGAATCTTGGCGACATCGGCGGCGCGCTTGCATGAGAGTGCAATCGCCTTGGTCTGCTTTTGGGCGCTAAATGTCCGCAACCACAACGCAGTAACGGCCGGATCAGCGAGGTCGGCCTTGTTCAATACCTTGAGACAGGGCCGCTGCCGATGCAGGCGCATGTCGGTGATCATCGGATTACTGCTTGCCGCGGGCAGCCGCGCGTCGATGATTTCGATGACGAGATCGACTCTCGCCATAGCCTTCGCCGCCTCTTTGCGGGCGGTGACCATGTGACCGGGATACCAACCAATTGCCATGTGTAGGGATGCAGTGTTCTTCCGGCGACGCCGTCTGGGGGACGAGGATACGCCCTCGCGCCGCTAGCCGCGCGCCTTCAGATGCGCTGACACGCGCTCGCATACCGCAGCGGTGACCTGTTCAGTGGTCGCCGTGCCACCGAGATCGCGCGTATGCAACGACCGGTTCGCAGTGACATTCTCGATCGCCTGCATGACCAGCTTTGCCACCGCGGGTTCACCGAGATGCTCCAGCATCATCACCACCGACCAGAACGTGCCGATCGGATTGGCCAAGCCCTTCCCCATGATGTCGAACGCGGAACCATGAATCGGTTCAAACATCGAGGGGAAGCGGCGTTCCGGATCGATATTGCCGGTGGGCGCGATGCCAAGACTGCCGGCGAGCGCAGCAGCGAGATCGCTCAGGATGTCGGCATGCAGATTGGTGGCGACGATGGTGTCCAGCGATGCCGGACGATTGACCATGCGCACCGTGGCCGCATCAACCAGTTCTTTATCGCACGTGACATCGGGAAACTCGCTCGCAACTTCCTTCGCGATGTCATCCCACATCACCATTGCGTGGCGCTGTGCATTGGATTTGGTAATTACGGTAAGCATTTTCCGCGGCCGCGATCTGGCGAGCCGGAACGCGAATCGGATGATCCGCTCAACACCCACGCGGGTCATGATCGTCACATCGGTCGCGACCTCGATCGGATGGCCTTGATGCGCACGCCCACCCATGCCGGCATATTCACCCTCGGAGTTCTCGCGCACGATCACCCAGTCGAGGTCCTTCGGTCCGCAGCGCTTCAACGGCGCGTCGATGCCAGGCAGGATGCGGGTAGGGCGCACATTGGCGTACTGATCAAACCCCTGGCAGATCTTGAGCCGCAATCCCCAGAGCGTGATGTGATCAGGAATATGCGGGTCGCCCGCCGAGCCGAACAGGATCGCATCCTTCTTGCGCAGGGCGTTGAGGCCGTCCTCGGGCATCATGACCCGGTGCTTGCGATAGTAATCGCCGCCCCAATCGAAGGTCTCAAACTCAAACTTGATTCCGGAACCAGCGCCAGCCAAGGTGGAGAGCAGATGTTGGCCGGCCGGCACGACTTCCTTGCCGATGCCGTCACCTGGGATGGTTGCGATGCGATAGATCTTCATGAGTTGTTTTCGTCTTGGCGATGCCCCCACTCTACCGCACTGAGCGCCTTGTCCGGGTGGCGCAAGGGGCATAAGATCTCGCAAATGGTGTCCTGCAAAGATAGGGCGCCCCGTCGTGAACCCATGGAAGGAGACCAAAGTGGCTACTGCTCGAAAACTGAATACCGCAGCCCGCAATCCGACGAAAACCAAGTACCCGCTACTGATTGCGCGCGCCAAAGACGGCAAGTTCGGAACTGACGGCCTGCGCGAGCAGTTCGAATACCGCCACTTCGGCGTGGAAGAAGCCACCGGCCGCAAGTATTCGGCGCATGTCATTCGCGCCGCGCCGAACGGTAAGCCGCCGATCCGTCATCATGTGCATCCGGACTGCGAGTTCCTGCTGGTCTACGTACTCAAGGGCTGGGTGAAATTTTGGTATGAGGGTCGCGGCGAGCAGAAGCTCGCGAAGGGCGATGTCCACATGCTGCCCGCCGGCATCAATCATGCCGTGACCGGCTGGTCGAAAAATCTCGAAATGATCGAGATCACCCATCCGGCCGATTACCAATCAATCGAGCTCTCCGATCGCCAGATCGCCGCTCTTGGAGCTTGATCAATGACCAATGCATCGATCGCAATGAGCGGCCTCTCCATCGCGGGAAGCGAGGCGCCGGTCCGGCAAGACCTGCAAGATGCACATCGTGAAGCCTGGTCGCGTATCGCGAGTCCGGGCACTTGGCTTACATCCACTCGGCGCTTGGCGGTCGCCGCCGAAATTCGGCAGGCGCGCGACACTTGCGCGTCCTGTCGCGAGATGAAAGCAGCGCTCTCGCCGAATACGGCACGCGGCACTCATGCGTCGCTTGGCAAATTGTCGGCACCGGAGATCGAACTCATCCATCGCACCGTAAGCGACCCGGGGCGTTTGAGCGAGAAGTGGTCCCAGTCGGTGTTGGATGCCGGTCTAACGGAGGGCGAATACGTCGAGATCGTCGGCCTCATCGCGATGGTCATGATGCTGGACACCTGCACGATGGGACTCGGTGTGCCCGATCAACCACTGCCGTCACCGGTAGCCGGGGAACCCACGCGTTATCGTCCCACCGGTGCACGCAAGGAAGCGGCTTGGCTGCCGATCGTCGAACCGGAAGATGCGGTGGACGCGGATGGCCCCATGTATCCAAGCCCGAAAGCGGGCTACATCTATCGCGGCTTGTCGATGGTGCCGCAGACGCTGCGCGACTACTGGGCGATGGCGAATTGCCACTATCTGCCCGGGCAGTACGTCTATCAATTCGATCGATCGATTCGCGCCATCTCACGACCGCAAACGGAGATCATCGCCGCGCGCGTCTCGGCATTGCACCAATGCGCGTATTGAACCACTGCTCATTCCATGATGCTCCGTGCGAGCTCAAAATTTACGAACGAGTCAGTCGATCTACACGATGTAAGTGCCGGACTCAGTGACGGCACGAAGGTCGCGCATGCACCGCTCCTGGTCGCGTTCGCCGAAGCCGTCGTCGCGCGCGATACCGATAGGATTCGCGTTGCGCGCAATGCAGTGCGCGCGGCAATGGGCGATGCCCAGCTGGTCGATGCAGCAGCGACCGCCGCGGCGTTCCACGGCTTCACGCGCATCGCCGATGCCATCGGCATCCCGTACAAGACCGCAGCAGGCGGACAGGATGCGCCCGATGTGCGCGAGGCGGCCGGCGTGAATGCGTTTTATCGGGTGCGGGAGGAATTGGCGGGGCGTTGAGGAATGGTCGCAGCGCTAATTTCGGATTGGCGACGCCCGTCTCGGCTCACTCAACCGGCGTCACCGTCACCCGTACCTCCAGCTCTTGCGCCCCGCCGCCCAGCACCACACCGCGCACCGGCGTGACGTCGCCCACATCGCGCCCCCAACCGAGCGTGACGAATTCGGTGGTGGCAAGTTTCGCGTTAGTCGGATCGAAGTCGACCCAACCCACGCCGGGACACCACGACGACACCCAGGCGTGCGAGGCATCGGCACCTACTAACCGTGGCTTGCCGGGGCTCGGTGTCGTGAGGATGTAGCCGCTGACATAGCGTGCCGGCAGACCGATCGACCGCAGACAACTCACCATGACCAGCGCGAAGTCCTGGCACACCCCATGGCGTCGCGCCAAGACGGTGCGGACCGGGGTGGCGATCGTGGTGGCCTTTGGGTCGTACTCAAACTCCGCATTGATCGCCTGTGCCAACCCAAGCACTGCGGGCAGCCATGCGCGCCCGGGCTCCAGATGGCGCTTCGCATACGCGGCGGCCTCGGCAAATATCGGTGCAAAGGGCGAAGGTGCGATGAACTGGGCGAGTTCAAGCTGCATATCAATCGAGGCCGCGGCGATCGTCGCACGCACGGCATCCCATGCCGGCGTATCGTCCGGCGCAGGCCGCAGGCGTACCTCGACCAGCGATTCGGTGATCAGTGCAAGCTTATCGTGCGGACGGTCGATTGCCAGGCGCACGATCGGATTGCCGAAGAAGTCGATGTCCTCGCTCGATTCGGTCGGAGTGGGCTCGACTTCGCGCCGATGCTCGATGACCGTCTGCCAGGCGGTGGCGCGCGGGGTGAGATGCAACAGATGCCGGCCGCTCGTCACCATCGCGCCGTACTCGTAATGCGACTCATGGCGCACGCGATAGCGTTGAGGAGACATCAACGTCAGGCGGCCAGCGTCACGATGCGCGGCGCATCCGTATGACTGAAAAACCGCAGCGACAGCCGGTCAGAGAGATCGAACGATGCGCTTCGCAACGATGCGAGCGTGCGTTCCAGCCGCGCCGATTCGGGCCTGAGATCCCGATCGGGATCAAGCGAACAGAGCGCGTCGAGCGGCTCGATAAGCAGTTCGCGCCCGCACGGTCCAAAGATAACTTCCAGCTTTTCAAGGTAATCAGCAATGCCTTTTGCCTGGAATGCAAGGGAACGCGGATTGGCATCGTCCCGCATCAATAGATCCAGTGCCGGCAACCATTCCGGGCGCGAGAGATACCGGGAGCGATAGGTGATGATCGAATCGGCCACCTCAAGCAGCCACGCCACGCCTGAACCGCGTCCTTCTTTGCATGCCGTGCCGATCGCGAGCGACATAAACGCGAGCCGCTCGATACGACGGCCGATCGAAAGAAAGCGCCAACCGGTATCGCGCGTCATGCCATCGAGCGCAAACCCTGAGAGCGTCATGAGCCCGTTGATCGCGCGGTCGAGCCAGTTGAGCGCGCCCGAGATGGTGACTTCGCGGCCAAACGCGTTGTCTTGCGTGAGGCGATTGATGGTGCGCCAATTGTCGAGCGAGAGGCGATCACGCACGTTGAAGGCAACGCGTGAGAGTTGCAACAAATTGGCGGCGAGGCCGAACGGCCGGTCCGGTTGCGTGGCCGCCGCGAGCAATGCGCTATCGAGGGCTTCATCTTCGGCACGCAGTCCGAATTCTTTCGTGAGTGCAGCAAGCGGCCGCGTGTCGTCATCATCGTCAGCTTCGAGCACCGCCCGATTCAGTGCGACGCGCAGCAAGCGTGCGGCGTTGTCGCACCGCTCGGCGTAACGCCCGAACCAAAACAAATTCTCTGCCGCGCGCGATGGCAGGCCGGCCGGCGCACGCACGATGTCCTTGCCCGAGAGCGTAGTGCGTAACAGCGAGAACGACGTATTCACCGGACCGGCGGAGAGAACCCAAGTGTCTTTGGAGCCGCCGCCTCGTTGCATCGAAATCACGCGCGCATCATGGCTGCCGGCGGTGCGAGCAAGGCCGCCCGGCATGACCTGGTAGCCGTGTTCGGTGGCGACCGCAAAGACGCGCAGCCCCACGGCGCGTCCTTCGAGACGCCGACCGTGACTTCGATCAAGCACCGGCGCCTGCGAGAGCCGCACCATCTCCTGCGCGACAAAACGCTCCGGATGGGCGCGCAGCCGTGCTTCGAACGCCGCGCGTTCCTGCTTGCCCAACCCGTGGCCGAATACCGGCTCGAAAGGAAACGCGGGACTCGCGGACTTGAACACCAATCGATCGATCTTGTTGAGCGCATCCTCGAGGGCAGGCGCTTCGCCACACCACCAGGTGGCCACCGACGGCATCGCAAGAGGTGCCCCAAGCAGCGTCTCGGCAAGGCGCGGCAGAAATCCGAACAGCGAACCTGATTCAAGAACGCCTGAGCCGAGCGCGTTGGCGATCAGCACCGAGCCGCGCCGCGCACACTCCGCGAGCCCCGGAACACCGAGCGCGGAATCCGAGCGCAGTTCCACCGGATCGCAAAAATCATCATCCTGTCGCCGGAGAATCGCATGCACGCGGCGCAGACCCTCGATGGTCTTCAGCCACACACAGCCGTCCCGCACGGTGAGATCGCCGCCTTCCACCAGCGGAAAGCCGAGGTAACGCGCAAGAAACGTGTGCTCGAAGTACGTCTCGTTATAAGGGCCGGGCGTGAGCAGAACGGTGAGCGAAGGGCCGGCACCATGCGGGGCGAACCGTGCGAGCGAATCACGCAGCGTCGCAAAAAAATTGGCCAGACGCTCGACCTGCTCTTCACGAAAGAGTTCAGGGAATACACGCGATACGATGAGTCGATTTTCCAGCGCATAACCGGCACCCGAAGGCGCCTGCGTGCGATCGGCGATCACCCACCACTTGCCATCCGGTGAACGAGCGAGATCGGCAGCATAGAGATGCAGATGCACCCCACCTGGCATCTTCATGCCATGCACCGGACGGAGGAATCCGCTATGACCAAAGACAAGCGCGGGCGGAATCAAGCCGTCCCGCAGCAGCCGCTGTTCGCCGTACAGATCGGCGAGAATCCGGTTGAGCAGCGTGGCGCGCTGGGCGATGCCCGATTCGATCGTCGCCCACTCATCATGCGGGATGAGCATCGGCAGCGGATCGAGCTCCCACGGACGGTCAAGCCCTTTGGCGTCGGCATAGACGTTGTAGGTCACACCGTTTTCGCGGACTTGGCGATCGATGCTCGCCACACGGTCGCGCATCTGTTGCTGCGTCGAGCCGACGAGCGCCCCAAAGAGGCGTTGCCAGTGCGGCCGTGGCTGATGTCCCCCGGCCAGCAACTCGTCATAGCGCCATTCGGCGGCGGGATAGGTTTCGAGCAACTGCTTTGGCATCAGTTCATCGTGCGGAAGTCAGCGCGCCGCTTCTTAGGATCGGCGCAGATCGAGGGTGAACGGATGATCGGTGTTTGCCGGCGCCGACGCAACCTTGATACTCCCCGGGGTGTGCCCCATTTGGAAGAAACGGGCCCGCCGGCGCGCTTCGGCTTCGTAAGCATTGACCGGGAAGGTCGAATAGCTGCGTCCACCCGGATGCGCGACATGATACTGGCATCCACCGAGTGATCGCTGCATCCAGGTATCGACGAGATCAAACGTCAGCGGCACATGCACACCGATCGTGGGATGCAGCGCCGAGGCCGGTGCCCAGGCGCGGAAACGCACGCCCGCGACGTATTCACCGACGGTGCCGGTGGACGTGAGCGGCAGCGTGACGCCATTACACGTGATGAGGTGGCGATCACCGATGAGGCCGCGCGCGCGCAGCTGCAACCGCTCCACCGACGCATCGACATACCGAACGGTACCGCCCGCCGCGCCTTCCTCGCCCATGACATGCCAGGGTTCCAGCGCCGCGCGTATCTCGACCTCGACGCCGCGTGCCGCAAAATCCCCAAGCCGTGGAAAGCGGAATTCAAAGTGCGGTGCAAACCATGCGGCATCGAGCGAGTAACCTGCTTGATCGGTTTCTACGAGAACATCCAGAAAGTCGTCCCATACGAAATGCGGCAGCATGAACCGATCATGCAGCTCGGTACCCCAGCGCTGCAACCGGGTTGGCCGATATGGGTCGCGCCAGAAGCGCACCACCAATGCGCGCAGCAGCACCTGTTGGGCGAGACTCATCTTGGCATGCGGTGGCATCTCGAACGCACGCATCTCGAGCAAGCCTAAGCGCCCGGACGGACCGTCCGGCGAATAGAGCTTATCGATGCAAAATTCCGCGCGATGGGTGTTGCCGGTGACATCGATCAAGAGATTGCGCAGGATGCGATCGACTTGCCAAGGCGGCATCGCGGGTCCTTGAGCGGCCTTTGCCAGCTCGCGAAACGCGATCTCGAGTTCGTAGACTGAATCGTTCCTCGCCTCGTCGACCCGCGGCGCCTGACTGGTGGGCCCGATGAACAGTCCGGAAAACAAGTACGAAAGCGAAGGATGGTTATGCCAATACGCGATCATGCTCGCGAGCAGATCGGGCCTTCTCAGGAACGGCGAATCGCCGGGTGTGGCGCCACCCAGAACGATGTGATTGCCACCGCCCGTGCCGGTGTGCCTGCCATCGAGCATGAACTTCTCGCTCGATAGGCCGCACGCATGGGCCGCTTCATAGAGAAATTGCGTCTGCGCCGAAAGTTCGGTCCAACTCGCCGCCGGTTGAATATTCGCCTCGATGACACCCGGATCGGGCGTGACCCGTAGCGCGATCAGCCGTGGATCGCGTGGCGGCTCATAGCCTTCAAGCACGATCGGTTGCTTCATCGCGGCGGCACTGGCTTCGATGGCGGCGACGATCTCGAGGTAATCCTCCAGCGCTTCGACGGGCGGCATGAATACATAGAGCCTGCCATCGCGCGGCTCGATGCACAGGGCGGTGCGCGCGATCAAATCGGCCGACACAAATTGTTTGGGCGGTTCGGTCGGTGTCGGCGCTGCCGGCGGCACTGCCACACGCTGAGTCCAGGGCGAGGTTGCAAGCGCTGGATTGGCAGCGGCCGCGCTAATGTCACGATAGGACGGCAGCGGTGCAAAGTCCTGATTGGGATCGACCGGATGGATACGCGGATAGTCGTCGGGCTCTACCCATGGCTGCGACGGCAGCGGCAGCCGGTAGCCGATTGGCGAATCACCCGGAATCAGCAAGCAATGTTCGCGGCGCAAAAACCATGGACCGGTTTGCCAGCGCTCGCCCGCCCGGTAGCGGCGGGCAATCGGCAGCACATGGCCAACGATACGGTCGAGGCCCTGCGTGAACACGCGGCGCAATCGGTCGCGCTCAAGCGGATCATCAAGACGCGCATCGAACGGGTCCACATTGATCGGCAGTCGCCCTTCCCGCCAGAGGTAGTACCCGACATCTTCATGCGCGGGAAACACACAACGTACATCGAGTGACAGTCGCCGCGCGATGTCTTCCAACAGCAAGCGAGCCTCGGCTTCGGTGGCGTTGCCGGCAGATTCTTCGTTGGCAAATAGCTTGGCGTCCGACCATATTGGTTCAGCATCACGCCGCCAAAACAAATTGAGCGACCAGCGCGGCAGTTGTTCACCCGGATACCACTTGCCCTGACCATAGTGCAGGAGCCCATGCGGCCCGTATTGAGTCTTCAACTTGTCGAGCAATACGGCTGCCAAGTTGCGCTTGGTGGGCCCGAGCGCATCGATATTCCACTCGGCACCGTCGCGATCGTCCACTGACACGAAGGTCGGCTCACCGCCTTGCGTGAGACGCACATCCTGCGCGGCGAGATCTTGGTCGATGCGCTGCCCGAGCGCATCGATCGCTACCCATTGCTCATCGCTATAGGGCTTGGTAACGCGCGGCGCTTCCCACACGCGCACTACCTTCATTGCATGCTCGAAGGTTGTTTCACATTCGTCGACGACGCCTTCGATCGGCGCGGCCGAACCGGGTTCGGGTGAGCAAGCGAGCGGGATATGTCCTTCGCCAGCAAGGAGACCTGAGGTCGGATCGAGGCCGATCCAACCGGCGCCCGGCAGATACACCTCGCACCAGGCATGCAGATCAGTGAAATCGGTGGTCGGTCCGGAGGGGCCATCGAGTGCTTTCACATCCGGCACGAGTTGAATCAGATAGCCCGACACAAACCGTGCGGCAAGGCCAAGATGACGCAACAATTGCACCAGCAGCCAACCGGAGTCGCGGCATGATCCCGATCCGGCCGCGAGCGTCTCTTCCGGCGTCTGCACGCCAGGCTCCAGTCGGATGACATAGCGGATGGCATCCCGCAGCGTCTGGTTCAACTCAACCAGAAAATCGACGATATGGCGTGATGTGCGCGGGATGCCGGCCAGAAACGCCGCGAAGCGCCGCGTCGCGGGCAGTGTCACCAGATAAGGCGCGAGTTCACGTAACTGCGCAGCATCGTAGGTGAAGCCAAACCGCTCGGCTTGCGGTTCGAGGAAGAAATCGAAGGGATTGAGGACCGCCATCTCGGCCACCAGATCGACCTCGACGCGAAAATGCGAGGTCTTCTTTGGAAACACCAGACGCGCGAGATAGTTCGACTGCGGATCCTGCTGCCAGTTGATGAAGTGCTCGGTCGGCTCGACCCTGAGCGCATAGCTCAGGATGCGGGTGCGTGAATGCGGCGCGGGGCGCAATCGCACGATTTGCGGCCCGAGACTGATCGGCCGATCGTAGCGATAAGACGTGACGTGATTGAGTGCGACGTGAATCGACAAGGTGTCCCTTAGTGAACAGTTATGCGAGCGCACGCCAGGGTGCGTCAACCATCGGAGGACCTCTGTGAAGCACTCTGCTCCGCCTGCCGCTGAAAATATTCGCCGGCGATCTCGGCATGCACCGCCGCGATATCGGTCTGCACCGCATCGAGGTACTCATGCCGTAGCGCCGGATCGAGGCTTTCGACGCGCATCTGATCGAGCCTTCGCTGCGCTACCCGCAAGAGCTTTAACGGTTGCCGGTTGTGGGGCAACACGGCGAGACAGTTCTCGACTTCATCGAGGCAACGCCGCACCGCGCGCGGGAAATGCGCATCCTTCAAGAGGTAATTGACCACATCGGCGCTGCGCACATGGACGGCGACATGCCGCCGGTACATCTGGTAGGCGTGCAGCGAGTTGAGCACGCCCATCCACATCCGGCCGATCGCCGGATCCTCGGGGCCCTGATGGCGGGGGACCAGCACAGCGGCGTGGATGTCGATAATGCGGGTGGTCATGTCGGCGCGCTCAAGAAAGCGCCCGAGCTTGATGAACTGATGCGCGACATCATCGCTCATGCAATCGGCGAGCAGCCCAACAACGGACTGACGTCTCTCAATCAGTTCCTCGAGAAAGGCATAGCGATGGGTGCGATCGACCGCCTTGGCCGCGCCTTCGCCCACGAAGAGATAGAGCGCATTGATGCGTTCCCAGGCAAGACGAGGCAGCACTTCCCGCAGCGTGCGGCAGTTCTCGCGTGCGCAGCGAATACACGAGACGATCGAACTTGGATTTCTCTCGTCGGTCACGAGGAAGCGCATGATGCTCGCTTCATCGGGCAGCGCATAATTTTCCTCGAACAGGCGATCGAGGCCGGCGACTTTCAGCAGCACATCCCAACCGAACGATGCGCCACGCGGCAGATCGAGCAACACCTGCGTGGTGGCATTAATCAAGCGCGCGGTGTTCTCGGCGCGTTCGAGATAGCGGGTCATCCAGTACAGGTTTTCGGCGACGCGCGAGAGCATCAGTGACGATCCTCCACGACCCAGGTATCTTTGCTGCCACCGCCCTGCGACGAATTAACCACGAGTGAACCTTCGCGCATCGCCACCCGCGTGAGCCCACCGGTCGTGACATGCAGAGCGCCCGCCTGCAATACGAACGGGCGCAAATCCAAGTGACGCGGCGCCACGCTGTCACCCGCAAATGTCGGGGCGGTCGACAAGGCGAGCGTGGGCTGCGCCATGTAATTCCGCGGATCGGCAAGGATGCGCTGCCGGTACGCTTCGCGTTCACTCACGCTGGCGCGCCCGCCGATCATGATGCCGTAGCCGCCCGATTCGTTGGCCGGCTTCACCACCAGCTTGTCGAGATTCGCGAGCACATATTCGCGGTCGCGCGGGTCCATGCAAAGATAGCTCGGCACGTTAGGGAGAATCGCATCCTCGCCCAGGTAGTAGCGAATGATCTTCGGCACGAAGGTATAGACGACTTTGTCATCGGCGACGCCCGCGCCCGGTGCATTGGCGATGCCCACCTTGCCCGCGTGCCAGGCCCGCATCAATCCGCGCACGCCAAGCATCGAGTCGGCGCGAAACGCATCCGGATCAAGAAAATCATCATCGATGCGCCGATAGATCACGTCAACGCGGCCCGGACCGGCGATCGTCTTCATATAGACGCAATCGTCGTCGGCCACGAACAGGTCCGGCCCTTCGACCAATTCGGCGCCCATCTGTTGCGCGAGATAGCTGTGCTCGAAGTACGCCGAGTTATGGACACCCGGCGTCAGCACCGCGATCACCGGCCGTTCGCCGGGCGGTGGCGACAACGCGGCAAGCGTTTCATAGAGACGTGTCGTGTAGTCATCGACCGGCAGGATGTCGCACAGCTCAAACAGCTCGGGGAAAAGCCGCTTCATCAGCATGCGGTTCTCGAGCATGTACGAAACACCCGACGGGACCCGCAGATTGTCTTCCAGCACATAGACCGTGCCGTCGCGATCGCGCACCAGATCGGTGCCGCAGACATGCGCCCATACCCCGAAACGGGGCGTCTGACCGACGCATTGCGCACGAAAATTCTTCGAACTCGCCACCAGCTCGGCCGGAAAGAGGCCGTCTTTGACGATCGACTGCTTGTTGTAGAGATCGCTGATGAAGAGGTTGAGCGCGGTGAGGCGCTGTTTGAGGCCCGCCTCGATGCGACGCCACTCACTACTTGGCATCACCCGGGGAATGATATCGAACGGCCAGGCGCGATCGATATTGGCGCCGTCGCTATAGACGGTAAACGTGATGCCCATCGTCATGATGGCGGCATCCACCGCAGCACGACGCCGATTCAGTTCCGTGGCGTCAAGGCCCGCGAGATGGTCGATCAACGTCTTGGCCCACGGCCGCGGCGTACCCGTCCCGTCGATGAGCTCATCGTAGAAACCGGCCGAACGATAGGCACTGAAGTCGAGGTTCATAGGAAGGTTGGGTGATCGCTGCTTGATCCAAACAACACCCCTCGCAACGCAAGAACCGTGCAAGCAGGGCATAGCCTACCCCAGAGCCGCCGACTTCACCGCGAATTTCAATCAAGCCGCCGGGAATCGCCAGCCGCCTGCTACGATGAATCCATGTTCGAATCCCTGCTGCTCACCGCCACGCGGGTCTTGACCTTCGATGGACAGCGGCCGCTCACCAATGCGAGCGGTTTTTTCTTTGCGCGGGACAGCCGCCTGTTTCTGGTAACGAGCCGGCATGTCATGATCGACTTGCCAAGCAAGCACCTGCCGGATCGCATCGAGATCGAATTGCACACTGATCCGGGCAACCTGGGCGCCTCCATCGGTTTCTCAATTCCGCTGTATCAGGGCGGCAAGAGTATCTGGCGCCAAGGCGAGGATGCGGCCGGCGAGATCGATGTGGCGGTGATTGAACTGGAGCGGGCCGCGTTACCGCCGACCGCGGTCTATCGCGCCTTTACGCCCGCGCATCTGCATACCGCGTATGAACGCGCCGAGATCGGCAGCTCAATCCTGATGGTGGGCTTTCCGCTTGGCTTCCATGACACGCTCCATCACCTGCCGGTGGTGCGCCAGGCGATCATCGCTTCCTCGTTTGGTCTGCGCTTCCGCGGCCATGGCTATTTCCTCACCGATGCGCGGACACACCGCGGCACCAGTGGTGCACCGGTCGTGATGCGCATTGCTGCGCCAAATACCCCACCCGACGATCTACCCTGGATGCTGCTTGGCGTTCACTCGGCCAGGCTCGATGCCGGCACGCGCGACCTGGAGCAAGACGAGACGCTCGGGCTCAATTGCGCGTGGTATGCAGATATTCTGCTGACGCTCACCAGCGGCTGACGATCGGCTTGAATCGTTTAATCTAAACTATGGACTACCCATCAACCTTGGCGTGTGCGCGTGGAAGATCTTTCTCATCTATTCGAACTAAATCGCAAGTGGGCGAAATCCGTGCTCACGCAAGATCCGGATTTCTTCAACAAACTTTCCAAACAGCAAGCGCCGGAATATCTTTGGATCGGCTGCTCCGATAGCCGCGTGCCGGCCAACACGGTGGCCGGACTTCTGCCGGGCGAAGTATTCGTGCATCGCAATGTCGCCAATGTGGTGGTCCATAGCGACATGAACTGCCTCTCGGTCGTGCAGTTCGCAGTGGACGTTCTCAAGGTGCGCCATATCATCGTGTGCGGGCACTATGGCTGCAGCGGCGTCAAGGCGGCACTGCAACGCCAGCGGATCGGCATATCCGACAATTGGCTGCGGTATGTTCATGACGTGGAAGAAAAGCATGTTTCATATCTTGGCGCGCTCGCAGACACCGCACAACACGACCGGCTGTGCGAGTTGAACGTGATCGAACAGGTTGCCCATGTGTGCGAGACTTCCATCGTGCAGGATGCCTGGGCGCGTGATCAGCCATTGACCGTGCATGGTTTCATCTACGGCATCAACGATGGCCTCTTGCGCGACCTCGCCATGACGGTCGGCCATCACACGCAAACGAAAGCGCGCTACGCATCGGCGGTCGCGGCGTTGAAGCTTGGCGGAGGTAGTTGAGACGTCCAAGCAGTCAGCCCGGCACGCGCAGTACCAACAAGATCAACAACGACATCGAAAGGGAGCCAAGCCATGACCACCAATAACAATGTCTCTTGGACGCGTGAGGATTGTGTCGCGCGCGCCACCAAGCTGATTCCAGTGCTGCGCGAGCGCGCACGGGCCGGCAACGAAGCCATGTGCCAACCCAAGAACACGATCCAGGACTACTGGGATTCGAACCTCTGGTACATGCTGAAGCCGCGCAAATTCGGCGGGCCGGAATTACCGCCTGATTTCATGTTCGACGTGGCGGCCGAACTCGGGCGCGGCGACGGCTCGGCCGCATGGGTGTTCGCGTTGATGAGCATTCACGATCTCTTCATGGCGTACTATCCGCTCGAAGCGCAGCAAGAGTATTGGGCAAAACCGACGCTTTCATCATCGAGTTTCACACCGGGCGGCAAAGCAACCGCGGCGAGCGGCGGCTTTCGCGTCACCGGCAAGTGGCAGTTCTCATCGGGCATCGATCACGCCGATTGGGTGTTGCTAGGCGCGGTATGCGGCATGATCAGCACCGATCCGCCGATTCCGGATATGCGCTTTTTCATGTTCCCGCGTAAAGACGTCACGATCATCGAGGATTGGCAGGTGCTTGGCTTGCGCGGCACCGGCTCCAAAAGCTGCGCGGTCGATGACGTCTTCGTGCCTGCGCACCGGGTGCTCGTGCTCACGGGCATCAGCGAAGGCACGTCACCGGGCAGCCATATCCATCCATCGCCGCTCTACCGTGCGCCGGTCTGGTCGATTTTCCCGTTCACCATCTCGTCCTCGGCGTCCGGCATTGCGCGCGGCGCGTTCGAGGTGTTCCTCGACGAAATGAAAAGCCGCGAGACCCATTTCGACCATGCACCGATGGCGAAGAAGGCACCCACCGCGATGCGTGTCTCGGAAGCAGGCGCGCTGGCCGATGCATCGAGCCTGCTCTACAACCGCTCGCTGCGTGAAACCATGGACAAAATCTATGCGGGGGAAACGCTGACGATCCAACATCGTGTGCGCAGCCGCCGTGACCAGGCCTACTCCGTGCATATGGCGAAGAATGCCGCCGAGATCCTGCTGAATGGCCAGGGCGGCAAAGGCTTGCATGAGTCCAATCCGGTGCAGCGCGCGTTTCGTGATCTCGAAGCGATCAAGGCGCATATCGTCGGCAACTGGGATATGCCGGCGCTCAACTACGGGACGGTGATGCTGGGCGGAGCACCGACGGATTTCTTCTTCTAATCAAGGCGCCTGCTCGAGGCTCGACACCACGTTGGTGAGCGTGGTGCGCCGCATATCGCGCACTTCAAGCGGGTTGTAGCGGCGCGCGCGATGCATGGTGACGCGGTTGTCCCACATCACGAGATCCCATTGCCGCCAGACGTGCGCATACACGAATTGGCGCTGCGTCGCATGCTCGGTGAGATCGCGCAGAAACGCGCGCGCCTCGGGCATCGGCATGCCTTCGATCGCGCCCGCATGGCTTGCCAGATAGAGCGATAAACGACCGGTGTTCGGATGACGCCGCACCAGACGTTGCCGCACCGGCGCCCATTTCATGCGCTCGGCTGCGGTGAAATCATCAAAGCCCAGCACACCGCGCGAATAGAGTTGGCTGTGCAGACAGATGAGCTCATGCACCTCACGCTTCATCGCGTCATCCAATGCATCATAGGCCGCACGCATATCGGCAAACTCAGTGTTGCCGCCTGCGACCGGGATCTTGCGCGCCGACAGCAATGAATACTTGGCCGGCACGTCCTTGAACGAGCTATCGGAATGCCACAGCATGTTGCCAAGCCCAAATAAACGCCGCCGGTCATCGCGCGGCAGCACCTCGCCGTACTTGTCGAGATTGGAGATGTCGTTGAGGTCCATGCTCACCCGCCGGTCTTCCGGTGCCTGGATATCACCGGTGGCCTGCTCGAGCGGTCCGAGCTGACGGCTGAACGCGACCTGTTGTTCGTCTTCAAGATGTTGATCATGAAAGACGAGCACGCCGAACTGGTCCATGCCGGTGTGAATCGCGGCCACTTCTACATCCGAAAGACGCCGCGTCAAATCGATACCGAATACTTCCGCGGCGAAGAATGGGCGGTTGGTCGCGTCGAGCGGTTGGATGGCAATGCGCATGATTGGCTCACGGTCCTCGGCAATACGCCATTTTCACGCACATTCGGGTATTGAGGTGGCGGGCGATGTTCCGCTGCGATGTGTGGACGCAGACGGCTCAGGTCAATAACGCTACGGCGCCGGAGAAAGTCAAAAATGCGAGCGTCGTCGACATGAGGATGATGCGTGCGATTCGTCCGCTGTCGGCATTGAAGCGCTCTGCGAGCATCGCTACGTTGCTTGCGCTCGGCAACGCCGCCACCAGCACCATGACGGTCAATGCGAACGGATCAAGCGGGACACCCACGCGTATCGACACCATCCCCACCAGCCATAACAGCACCGGATGCAGGAGAAGCTTCATCAAGGCGATCGGCACGGTGTCCCACGACGATACCTTTACGCCACCCGCCGACATGGAACGCGCCAGCACCGCACCAATGGTGAACAACGCGACCGGTGAGGCCGCATCAGCCATCAGGCCGACCGTCTCACCGACCGGTGTCGGCAGCGTAAAACCAAACGCGGAAGACGCCGCACCGGCAACGATGGCCCACGGCATCGGGTTGGTCAGCACGCCATTGAGCGCGTTGCGCGCCGCGGTGCGCGCACCATGCGCCTCGGCACTCGCCCATTGCGATAGCGCAATACAGAGCGAGCTCGTGACAATCAAATCAACCAAGATAGTAGCGATGGCCGGCCCAGCTGCGGCGGCACCCAGCAGCGCGACCAATAACGGCACGCCCATGTAGCCTGTGTTCGGGAAGGTGCCGACCAATGCACCGAATGCGGCGTTATTCCAATCGGTGCCTCGGCCGCGTGACCAAAGCACCACCGCGCCAACCATCAGCAGCGCGCAAACCAAATGCACGCTCATCACGCTCAGGTCGAGCGATGCGCCAATCGGCGTCGTCGCACCGAAGCGATACAACAGACAGGGCAGCGCGAAGAACAGCACGAAACCATTCAAACCCGGGATCGCTGCTTCGGGCAACCAGCGACGATGCACCGCCAGATAGCCGCAACCGACCAGCGCGAAGAACGGAAAGGTTACGAGGAGTATTTGCAGCACGAGAAACGGGAATCAGGAACGGTGATTCGAGCCGCCAGCGCGGCCAGGCCCATCGCAATCAAGTCTACTTGGTACCATGATCCGGCGCCCGTTCGGAAAAGCGGATTCTGCGCGATGATCGCAAACGCTTCAGTCAACCTTTGCCCCCGATGACTCCACGACCTTGCGCCACTTGGCCGATTCCGCCGCGACGAATCGCTTGAACTCCGCGGGCGAATTCGGCGTGACGACGAGCCCAAGATTATCGAGGCGCTCAAGAACCGTTGTGTTGCGCAGTGCTTTCGTGAATTCGGCGTTCAGCTTGTCGATCACCATCGCAGGTGTCGCAATCGGCGCCACGAACCCGTACCAAACACCCGCCTCAAAACCCGGCAGTCCCGATTCATGCGCCGTCGGAATATCGAGCGCCTGTCGATGCCGCGTTCTCGCGGTGAGTGCAATCGCGTGCAACCGACCGGCGCGTACATGCTGGATGGCATTCGAGAAGTTGTCGCACATCAGCGGCACACGTCCGGCGATCACATCTTGCAGCGCGGGGGCGGGCCCCTTATAGGGAACGTGCACCATCTCGATGCCGGCCGAGGTTTTCAGCAACTCGGCGCACAGGTGGTGCGTGCTGCCGTTGCCGCCTGAAGCAAAGTCGAGCGAATTGGGTTTGGCCTTGGCAAGCGCGATCAGCTCCGTCAAAGTTTTCGCCGGCACACTTGGATGGACGACCAAGATGTTGGGCGTCGAGGCAGCATTGATGATCGGTGCGAAGTCCTTGTCCGGGTCGTAGAGCGGCGTCTTATGCAACCACTGATGCACCGCGAGCACCGGCAAGGGCGCCATCATGATGAGATAACCATCAGCCGGCGCCTTCGCGACAAACGCCGCACCGATCGCACCGGTTACGCCGATCCGCTGGTTTTCGATCACTACCGGGACGCCCATCGATTGCGAAAGCAGCGGTGCGAGGGCGCGCGGTACGAGGTCAGCGGTGCTGCCAGGCGGAAACGGCACCAGGATCGAAATCTGACGCACCGGAAATTCCGTCTGCGCAAAACACACAGAGGATGCGATCACCACCAGCGTGGCGGCTGCGATAGTGACGACTGACCGTACTGTTCGATCGAGGCGAGTCCTCAGCGCTTCAATAGTCTGTCCGCACATGATCTGCTCCGCAGGGTGGTTGACGGTTCAATACTATGACGGCGCCGAAAACTTTGGGAATCAGCGTGCAACGACGACATTGAAGGGCGATGCCAGCGTCACAAGTTCTTCATCCGCCTGGGTGCCGTCCCGCCACATGAACACGGCAAAGCGCGCTGGGCGATCAAGTACTGTGAGTCCATGATGCCAGGTGCCCATATGGTAGGTGACGCATTGCTCCGGCCCTGCCACGAACGCCACCGCGCGCGCGGCATCGGGACCGCCTTGCGGCAATGAGGGTGCGACGATGATCAACCAGCGGGACACCTCGATCGGCACGAAACTTTGCGATGAGAATTCGTGGCGCTCCAAGATGGTCGCTGCGAACGGCAACGCGCGCGCCGGACTCGCATGCATGACCGAGAGGCTGGGCCATGCGCCGGCGCGGCCGTTTTTGAGACTCTCATCGAAATAGCCACGACCCGGTTCGGCGGGCGGTGCGAGCACTTCACCGTATGGGGCAAAGGCGGCTGCGTTCAAGGGTTGGGCGATGATGGGCATGATGATCTTTCAAACGATTTGAGCCGTGACAGCGCCAGCACAGGTCCAGGCGTTTGGACAGAACAGCACATTACCAGAGGCGCATCGGCATACTGCATTGACTAACGCTTGCACCCGGTGCATCGTCGGCCTCGTCAAAACTTCGAGTCGATCATGATCCTCGCTGGCGATATCGGCGGCACCTCCACCCGCCTTGCGTTGTTTGAACAATCCGGTGATCGCGAGCGCATCATCATCGAGAAGGTCTATTCGTCGCCGGCCCATGCGGGGCTCGAAGAAATCGTTCGTAAGTTCATCACGGAACATCCGTCCAACATTACGGCCGCCGCATTTGGCATCGCCGGACCAGTGCGCAATGGGCGGGTACAAACACCTAACCTCGCGTGGATCGTCGATAGCGTGGTGGTCGCGCGCGCGTTGGAGCTCGAAAGCGTCCGGCTCCTTAACGACCTCGAAGCCAATGCATGGGGCATCGCGGCGCTGGCCGATAGTGATTTCGTGACCTTGCAAGCCGGTACGCCGGGTGTCACCGGCAATCAGGCGGTCATCGCCGCTGGGACCGGGCTTGGCCAAGCCGGTCTCTATTGGGATGGCGCGCAGCACCGGCCGTTCGCCACCGAAGGGGGACATGGCGATTTCGCACCGCGCGATGACACGGAAATGCGCGTGCTGGCTTTTCTTCTCAAAGACTACGATCGCGTGAGCGTCGAGCGGCTGATCTCGGGGCCGGGATTGCACAATATCTTTCGCGCATTGCAAGGCATCGCGGGTCGATCAGCCGATGCCGCCCTCGACGCATTGCTCGCTGGCGACGATCCGGCCGCGGCGATATCCCGCGCCGCCCTCTCGAACAGTCATCCGATCGCGGTGCAGGCGCTCGATCTCTTCGTGCGGCTCTATGGCGCGGAAGCCGGCAACCTCGCACTGAAAATGATGGCGACCGGTGGCGTGTTCATCGGCGGTGGCATTGCACCGCGCATCATCGGGAAAATGACCGGCGGACCCTTCATCGAAGCGTTTCTTGCCAAGGGGCGCATGCGAGCGCTCATGGAAGCGATGCCGGTGAAAGTCATTCTCAATGACAAGGCCGCCTTGTTGGGCGCGGCGCGCTTCGCTGCAACGACTTGACTTACCCGACTAACGAACCGGCGCCAGCACGATGCCGGCTAAAGGCGGCAGCGTCACCACGATTGAGGCCGGGCGCCCCATCCACGCAATGCTCGATCCCCTGATCACGCCACTATTGCCGACATTGGACCCGCCGTAGTGGGTTGAATCGCTGTTGAGAATTTCTTGGAAATCCGTGCCGGCGGGCACCCCCAGGCGATAGCCATGGTGCGCCACCGGCGTGAAATTGAGAACCACCACGATATAGCTGCCATCGCGAGCCAGGCGCAGAAAACTCACGATCGAATGATCCGCATCATGGCAATCGATCCATGAGAAGCCCGCCGCGTCGAAATCAAGATCATGCAGGGGCGTGCGATCACGGTAATGACGATTCAGGTCGCGCCGCGAGTGCAAAAGCTCTTCGTCGGCCCAACCGTCAGCTTCGATGTGCCGGGCTTTTTGAATCTTTCGCTGCTTTATATGGATGAGAAGAACCACAACGGCGAGAAAGGCAAGAACGGCTTTGGCGCCGACACCAAGCCGGAAACGCTGATCGAAGCCGCTACTCCGCCTTGATAGCTCGCTCCTGGACGATCTTGCGATAGCGTTTGATGTCGTCTGCCACCAGTGCATCGAGCTGCTGCGGCGTACCGCCGGCGACGCGCCCGGCTTGCGATTCGATGCGTTCACGCACCGCTGGCGATTTCAACGACTCCATCGCCGCCTCATACAGCGTCTTCACGATCGCATCGGGTGTGGCACGCGGTACGAACATGCCGATCCAGGTGTCCATGTCGTAGCCCGGAAATCCGCTCTCGGCGATGGTTGGAACGTTGGGCAGGAGCGGTGAGCGCTCAGTGGATGTTAGCGCCAGCGCCTTGAGTTTGCCTGCCTTGATGTGCGGCAAGAGACCAGTAAGCGTGGAAAGAATATAAGGCACCTGATTGCCGATCACATCGACCATCGCCGGCCCCGCGCCGCGATACGGCACATGCACGAATTCGACATTCGCCAGGGACTCAAGATAAGCGGCCGCGAAGTGACCCGGCGACCCGACACCGCCATTGGCATAGGTGCGCCCACGTTGATCGGCCTTGTTCTTCGCATGCTGCAAGAACTCTTGCACGGTGTTGGCGGAAGCACTTGGATGCGCCGCAAGTGCTTGCGGCAATGCGCCAAGCAAGGCAACGCCACGCAAATCGCGTTCGGTGTCAAACGGCAAGCTTGGATAGAGCGCCTGATTGATGGCATGCGAATTGAGCGTGAAGCTCACCGTGTAACCATCCGGCGGGGACTTCGCAACCACATCGGTGGCAAGCGAGCCGCCCGCACCGGTTCGATTCTCGACCACGACTGATTGCTTCAGAACCTCGCCAAGGCGCGTATTGAGCGCACGGGCAATCGCATCGGTGCCGCCACCTGGGGCAAAGCCGACGATCAAGCGAATCGGTTGCCTGGCGGGAAAGTCGGCGGCCTGACCAAACGCGAGAGACGGCACGACCAGTGCTGCAATGGTGCAAGCAAGACGGAGAATCTTCATGATGGGTGTATCCGTAGTCAATGTCCGACGAACTTCGGTGTGCGTTTCGCGGCAAAGGCGACTTCCGCTTCTTTGTGGTCAGTGGTAAACCATAGCTTCGCGAACGCGTCACGGCCCTGTTTCCTACGCTCGGCAAACGTACCTTGACCACCGGCACGCAGAATGGCTTTTGCCTCGCGCAATGCAAGCGGCGCAACACCTGCGAAACTTGCGGCGACAGCGAGTGCCCGGGTCAACGCGGCGCCATCTGCGGCGCCATCTGCGACGACCTCATCGACCAGGCCAAGCGCCATTGCTTCTGCCGCCCGCAACCGTGGCTCGCCAACCAGAAGGCGCAACGCACGCGATCGACCGACGATGCGGAGCAGCCGTTCGGTGCCGTCCCATCCAGGCAGCAGGCCAAGCCGCGATTGCGGAAAGCCGATACGGGCACTTTCCTCGGCAATACGAACGTCGCACGCGAGCAGGATCTCCGCACCGCCACCCAGCGCAAAGCCGTTGACGGCAGCGATCACCGGAATATCAAGCGCTTAGAGTGCGTCGAGCGTATCGCGAATGGTGCCGAAGATACGGTTCAACTCAGCCGGTGATTCGATGCTCGCATAGGCTTTGAGATCGCCGCCACTGCAAAAGTAGCGTGATCCGGTCCCAGTGAGGATCAATGCACTCAACGAGACATCTTTGGCCGCCGCATCGACGTACGAGCGCATCGCGAGCGCCGCTTCATGGCTGATCGAATTGCCGGCATCGGGCCGGTTGATGCGAACGATCAAGGTCGCATCGATGCGCTCGGCGACGACGAGTGCTTCACTACCGGTTGTTAAATGCTGCATTGGTTACCTAACTTCGTTGAACGATGTGCATGAGGATGCCGCCGAGCGCCTTCGGATGCGGAAACCCGATGAGCGCCCGGCGCGAGCCGGGACGCCCCACCTTGTCGATCATCGGCAAACCGGCGGCGGCGAGCTTCGTAAGCGTGCCGTTGATGTCGGCCGACTTGAGTGCGAGATGGTGGAGCCCACGCCCGCGCGATTGCACGAAGCGGGTGATCGCACCTTGATCTTGCCGCGTGGTGCCGGGTTCGCCATGCTTTATTTCCGCGCCTTGCTGCGGATTGAAATTAGCGAGAAATTCCAGCTCGCAATCGCCGATCGTGATGAAGCAGACGCGCAGCCCACTGACCGGCTCGGGCTTCCGGTTGTGATACACCACGCCGTACTTGTCGGACGTGAAGCTCTCGACCGCCATCACGACTTCCATATCGGTTTGCCGGCTTTCGACCTCGAATCCGAGTGCGCGCGAGTAGACGCGCTCATCCTCACCCACGTCGGTACTTGCCACGCCAAGATGGTCAATGCGCTCGATTGGGCCGCCAGTGTGAGCCGGCAATGCAAGCGGTTCGGTAAGAACGGTTCGCACGCCGACTGTTGCGGCATGATCGATGCGACACATCGCACGACCGGCCAAGCCCGCGACCTGCGAAGCCGTGCGCATGCCTATTGCGTGCAATCGATCCACCGCGCCGCGCAGATCACCGGTCGCCAGCGCAATATGATGCACGCCGGGATTCGCATCGCCTTCGACGAGCGGATGTTCGGGCGGACACACCACCAGCGCGGCGCGACCAATACTGAACACGGGCAACGTCTTGTCGCCATAGGCAAGCTCATGGCGCGGCAGGCCAAGATGGCGCCCAAACACTTCGCAGGCGGCGGCGGGTTCGCGCGAGATCAATACCACATAGGAAAGCTCACCGATTGCCATGGTTTATCCGTTGGTCTGTACCACGCGCGCCGCGATGAGCGCTTCGATCTCGCTCTGTGGCACGCCGTAGTCGGCGAGGACGACACGTGAATCCTGCCCGAGTGCCGGTGGGGCGGTGCGCACGGAATTGCCGGTCAATGCGTCCATACGGATCGGATTGGCCATGGTGCGCACCGTTCCGATCAATGGATGCTCGAACTCCTCCACCATTTTCGTCGCCAACACATGTGGGTCGCTGAAGACTTGGTCCAAAGTGAAAATCGGACCCGCCGGCAGTCCAAGTTTGACCAGCGCATTGGTCCAATACATCTTCCCTTCTTTAGCGAATTGTTCATTCAAGCGGCGTTTCACTTCATCGCGATTGCGCAGACGCGCTGCATTGGTACGGTAATCCGGATGGGTCACCAGATCATCCAGCCCGAGCAAACCGCACAGCTTCACCCACATGTCTTCGGTCGCGGCCGCCATGTTGAACGGGCCATCATTGGCCTCGAACATGCCGTACGGGCAGATTACCGGATGATCATTGCCGGCCACGCCGGGCGTTTCGTTCAGAGTCAACTGGCGTTGGCCTTGTACGGTGAGAAGACCAATCAGACCGGCAAGGAGCGACGTTTCAACCCGCTGACCCTTGCCGGTACGCGCGCGCTCGATAACGGCGGACTGGATGCCAAGCGCCGCCCACATGCCGGCAACGACATCACCGATTGGAATCCCGACCCGCGTCGGCCCCGATGCCGGTTGCCCGGTGAGACTCATCAAGCCGGACATCCCCTGTGCAATCTGATCGACGCCGGGCCAATCGCCATAAGGCCCAGTACGGCCGAATCCGGTGATCGAGGCAAAGATGAGGCGCGCATTCCGCTTGGCAAGAACATCGAAATCCATCGCCATCTCGCCCATCACACCCGGTTTGAAATTCTCGATGAGGATATCGGCGCGATCAGCCATCCTGCGAATGAGCTCGAGCCCGCGCGGATCGCGAAAATTCAGCGCGAGGCTCCGCTTGTTGCGATGAATGCTGAGGTAGTAGACGCTGATATCGTCTTTGAACGGCCCCCATTTACGAACCATCTCGCCATCGGGCGAGGGTTCGATCTTGACGACGTCGGCGCCCAGGTCCGCGAGGATCATCCCGCAGTAGGGCCCCGCCAATGCCCGCGACAAATCGAGGACTTTCAGGCCCGCAAGCGGGAGCGATGTGGTGGGTTTTGGGGATTGCATGGTGCGCCGATCATAGCGGTGGACCGTCCGACGTGCAGCGCTTTGCGTTGGTCACTGAATCTGGATGTTTTTCGGGTGCCCGGACGGATTTTGCCGACCGAGCTCCCAGGCCTCGGCAATCTCGAATAAACTCCTTGGCGGACCGTCGCGAGGCCGTTTTTGTGCCCCGGGGCAACACCCAACGAACTCAACACGCCAAGGAGAACCACGATGGCATTGACTGAACTGAATCACTTTCTGCTGGTGGCGAAGGATCTGGAAAAAACCAAGGACTTTTATTGTGACGTGCTCGGTTTCGAGCAGGTGTTTCGTCCGGACTTCGGCTTTCCCGGTTACTGGCTTAGCGTGAACGGCAAGATCTGCGTACACCTCGCCTCGAAAGATCCGAACCCGATCAAAGACACGTTCCTCCTCAAGATCCACAACGAGAAGGAGCAGGGATCCGGGGTCGTCGATCATGTGGCCTTCCTCGCTGACGACCCAGCGGGCGTGCAAAAGCGCATCAAGCAGACCGGCAACAAAATGCACTTCCGCAATTTCCCGGATGCCAAGCTTTATCAGATCTTCTTGAAAGACCCAGACGATGTGACCATCGAGCTCAACTTCTTGGGCGTCGAGATCAAGGACGACTGGATGGGCGAGGATGCATCGTCGGCGATGACCCTCACCAAGGGCGAGAGCGGGCATAAGATCGGCGCGACGACGGCTTCGTAGCGATTTGCTCAGGATCGCAACGATCCTGATGGTTGATTAGCACGGTACTCGACCCTGCGATAGAAAGCCCCTCGCCCCACTGCGGGAGAGGGGTTGGGGAGAGGGGCAGCGTTACGCCGAAGAAAGCAATTCTGCCTCGCCGCCCCTCCCGGCGTTCAGCAGGCCGTCCCCGATGGAGCAGTCGCAAATCCCAACCGGACGACCGGTCATTCCCAATTGGCCGACCTTAGATTCCCAATTGGACGATACCCTACGGGCCATGCCTGCCTACCCTCGCCATGCCGAACGGCACGTGCGCGCGGCATTGCGCGATACCCGTGTCGTCATGCTCAGTAGACCGCGACAGTCCGGCAAGACGATGTCTGATTGAAAGCCTGAGGGGATTAACCCAATTCCCGAGCAGGAAGCAAAAAGCACGGTCTGACTCTAATCCCTGCGCCCGTTGCATAACTGATGGCTAAGCAGATTGCGGCCACTTGATTTGTACCTTGCGATTGTGGGCTAGGCAGTCGCGCAGGTACAAATTGATGAGGCTCTGGTATGGAACGCCGGCTTCGTCGGCCATGTTCTTGAAATACTCCACGACATCCTCAGACAGCCGCATGGTGACCGGCCTCTTGAGCTTTGAAGCATATGGATTCTTGCGAGACTTGAGTTTGGAGAGGTCGTATTCAGCTTTCATGCCGGCCACCTTGATAGAACGCGCTTTCATGCTTGGTTGCTATGCGAGCCGAGATGATGCGGATGACCTCGCCCTGTTCACGCTCGCAATGGCAGACGATGAGTAACTTCGAGCCGGAACTCATGCCCAGCATCAGGAAACGCTCTTCGGCTGATGAGTGATCTTCATCGAAAAATTGGACAGCGAATTCGTCGTAGAAAACGGACTTTGCCTCCTCGAATGAGACTCGATGCTTTTTGAGGTTGGCCGCCGCTTTAGACGGATCCCATTCGAACTTTATCATCAATACATTGTATTTATGCTTCTTGGCATGTCAAGTACGCGCCCCGTCAGTACGCGCCCCGTCAGGTGGAATGTTGACTTGTCCTCCCCCTTCTGAACCGCCGAGTAACGCAGAAGCGATGGGAGATGTCGCCGAGGACTGTCCGACGGCCGCGCGTGCGCGGACTAGCAGGGCCATGTGGATCGTATTTGTGGCGGCACTGGTCGCAGCGATCGTGGCGGCGTCAGGCTGGGTGCAGTCTGCTGCCGAGTTGCGCAAGGCGCGCGTGCGATTCGCGGCCGGACCACTCCAGCCGATCGCGGCACTGCTGGTAGAAAACCTGGGGATCATCCAGGAGCTGCATGCAGGCCGAGCCCTTCACCGAGCCAAATGCCGGCATTCTTGCGTCCTATCTGGCCAAGGTGCGGCGCGACGGCGTCGCGAAACACGCGCCGATGAAACAACGTCTCGACCAGCTCGCCGAGAACAACACGGCGATCGTCGCGCTGATCAAGGCGTATGCCGTTCAAGCCAAGACGCCTGCGTTCAAGAGCGAGGCGGACCACTTCCGCAATTACGCCTCCGTCTGGCGCGACCGATGGAACTCGGTCATGGAGCTCTTCATGGTAGGCGGCAGCTATCCGGCGGCCGAGGTGCCCTTTCCCAAGGCATTCCCGGCGGCCGTGCAGGCGGAGATCGCGGCGGCGAAGTAAAGCCCGCTACGGTTTTACCAGGTAGGAAATTCTGCTAACCTGCCCACTCTCGCAATCAGGAGACGTCCATGGCCGCGGTCGTGTCGGAGAAGGGGCAGGTCGTGATTCCAAAGGTGATTCGAAAGGCCCTCGGAATCTCGCCCGGTAGTCTGGTGGAGTTCAAGTTCGAGCGCGGCGAAGTCACCCTAAGAGTGGTTCGTCAAAAGGCCAGTCGGGTCGAAGACGGTTTCGGCATGCTCAAGCACGCAGGCCCGACCGTG
>CAMDRJ010000005.1 GCA_945906755.1 Klebsiella pneumoniae
CTCAAGAATCAGCTTCTCGAGCCAGCCAAACGTCAAATGCGCCTTCAACTCACCGAAATTGTCGACACGGCGAGCGAGGATCGAGTAGGTGGCCTTGACCGGCTTCACATAGAACGGAAAGGAAAGCCCAGTCTCCTCCGGACGTTCAATGTGATAAGGGAAGTACGCAAACCCCGGGGTGGCTTGCGGCGCAATTTCCTTCTGCCGCACTCTGGCGTAGTACTTGTGCTGAGCAATCAGCACGCTCTGGACATTGCTGCCCGGAAGACCCAAACGCTCGGCAATGATGGCGGCGATCATCGCACCAAAGTGCTCATCGGTGGAGATGACACCGACGATCCCGGCATCGCGGAAACGCGCAACGATTCGCTCAATAAAGCGCCGCGCATCAAACAGCATCAACCAACCGTTTTCGGGAAACTTGAAAAGATCGAAGCCTTCGAAAATGAATTGATAGCGACCGGCATAACGCGCGCCGGCGAATTCGGCGGTGTCCCATTCATTGGTGAATAGAACAAGAATTTTCTTAGGCGTCATGGGCATTGCATCGTCATTACATCAGCCGCTAGATTCTCGATGACTGCGTAGTATCGGCTGCTGTCGCGGCCCGAAAAAGGTCAGGATGCCGGAGCTTCAGTCGATCCAGATCGGCCGGCCGATCGACATCCCAAAGCGTCGCAAGCTCTTGCCACCGAACGCCCCCCTCATCCAGCAACCTTCGGGTGGCAGCGAGGACCGTTTCGGTCCCCCACTGAATGCCGCAAAACATTTGCGGAAACTGTATGCGTGCGCCGATCAGCACATAGCCGCCATCTTCGGCCGGACCAAGCACCACCGGCGCACCCGCACCGAGCGCCTCATGGGCCGACTTGAGATAAGGGGCATCAAGACACGCACAATCGGTGCCGATGATAACGCCGCGCCCCGCCTCACGAACAGCGCGCTCAAGAGCGCGCGACATCCGATCGCCGAGGTCGCCTGCGCCTTGCTCAGACAAGACGACAGAATGCCTGCCTGCAATCGATTGGAAGAGCGGATGCGCTGTATCGGGTGTGCAGGCGAGTTCCACTTGGCCAATGGCGGCAGCGATCGCCGTTTCGATCGCATGCTCCACCATGGCCGCATGCAAGGCAGCAGCCCCCGCTGCTCCCAAGCTCGGAATGAGTCGCGTCTTCGCGGCCCCTGCGACCGGCGCCTTCGCAAAAACGACGACGCGCGTCACTCCACCCGCCTGGTGGAATAGTAAGCACGCGCCAGCCGGTCAGGGGAGACGCCGAGAAAGAATGCTAAACGCAATGCCCACATGAACATGATCGTTCGCATGGCCCCATTGACCACCCATCGCCGCCCAGACGTTGTCACCTGCTCGCGCAAACAGGCCGGCGGAGAGAGTCGCCGCAGTTTCTTGGACAGCGCGACATCTTCCATGAGCGGGAGATCCGGCACACCGCCGATCGCGGCCAACGCATCGCGCGCGGCAAACATCGCTTGGTCACCGGTGGCAATCCCGGTCCATCGCGATCGAAGATTCATCATCGTACTTACGATTGGCAGCCAACCGGACCCACCATCGATCCGCACATCGAACCGACCCCAGACGCGTTTCGATGCACTGAGAGCAGCCTCGATGTGCTCATCCGCCTGCGCGGGCAATATGGTATCGGCATGCAACAGCAGCACGACATCGCCGCTTGCCGCGCGAACGCCTGCATTCAACTGGCGCGCTCGTCCGCGTTCTGCGCTCATCACACGATCGGCCAGGCCACATGCCAATTCGAGGGTGCCATCAACACTTCCACCATCGACGACGATCACTTCATGGCCCTTGGCGCGTAGCGCCTGCAAGGGCGCTAGCGCCGTAGCAATAGTGGCTGCTTCGTTAAGGGCCGGGATGACGATCGACAGCATTTCCGCGTAGGACCTATCGCGCGACGTTCAAGCTCCAATCGTAGTCGAGATATCTGATCGACGCGCGGCCTTCCCGTACCAGCTTCTGGTGCTCGGCGTTATCGGTAAGCAAAGAAGCATACCGGCCGAAAAATTCCTCGGATGATTTGATGCCCTTCAAGCCTTTGTTGAAATCACCTTTGTACCATTCGAAGATCTTGGACGCCTCAATGACACCGTCCTTGTTGACGCGGTTGCGCGACCGGTCGGAGAGAAATCGGGTGGTCTGCTGGTCCAATTGCTGGTCGAGCCGTTCTGCGACATAGGCCTCTTCACGCAGCATCGGACAACCGATCGATGCGCAGTTGACCGCAAAGTGAATGCGCGGATCGTCGTACACGCCCGGCGCCCGAATCATTTCATGCTCGATGCCATCCAAGAAGTACTCTCGACCGAGCAATGAAAACCACTTCTTCTTCCAGATGTTATTGAACGGCAGCCAGCCGAAATCACGAATCGACTTGAGATCGGGGTAGCGCGTGAGAATCAACTCAAGGGTCCAGCCGTTATAGGCGTTAATCAGAAACGCCAGCTGCTGCGGCTTGGTCCAGCCCTTGAACTCCGCCTCAGAAACGCGTGTCACGCTGTCGAGATAGGCCTTCAGCTGCGAGCGATCTTTCTGCAGCTCGCCATACCGGACCTGCGAGGTCTTGCCGCCCTCTACCAGCACGACATGCTTGGCGAGGATCGCCGTCAAGGCTGCATGCGATTGATCGAATTGCGCGCTGGCGCTGCCTGCAAACAACATTAAGCCACCAAGTAAACCGATGATTTTCTTCATAGCGTTTCCTAAATTGTCGGCCAAGCGATGCCTTTCAACATGATCAAGCACCCGCGCCACGCCGCCAAGCATGCAGCTTGCCGAGCCATTCGAGTACCTTCGCCGGTGCATGGTTCCGTCGCCAAACGCCGGCAGCGAATTTGTTCGCTTCGGCAAGCGTTGGATAGATGTGAATCGTACCCATGATCTTTTTAAGGCCAAGGCCGTGCTGCATGGCGAGCACAAACTCGGCAATGAGATCCCCCGCGTGTTCGCCGGCGATCGTCACGCCAAGAATCTTGTCCTTACCCGGGACGGTCAATACCTTGACGACGCCATGCGCCTCTTCATCCGCAATCGCCCGATCAAGATCGTCGATGCCATAGGTCGTCACCTCGTATTGAATGTTGCGCTCTTTGGCTTCGGTCTCGTTCAATCCGACCCGGGCCACTTCCGGATCGGTAAAGGTCGCCCATGGAATGACCGAATAATTGGGTTTCTGCCGCCAGAGCCAGCCAAAGAGCGCATTGGACGCCGCGAAATAGGCCTGGAAGCTGGCGGTATGCGTGAATTGATAGGGCCCCGAGACATCGCCGCAGGCAGTGATGTTCGGAAAGACCGTCTCGAGATATTCGTTGACTTCAACCGTCCGGGTCTTGGTGACGCCGATGCCAAGCTCCTCCAAACCGAAGCCCTTGACATTTGCCACGCGCCCAACCGCGCAGATCAGGGCGTCGAATTGAATTCGCACCTCCTGACCGGCGGATTCGGCGATGAGCGTCTTCTCGCCATTCTCCATGACGAAGCGCGTGGCTTTGTGATTGAGCAATACGTTGATGCCTTCGTCCTGAAAACGCTGCAACACCAGCGCGGAGATGTCCGGGTCCTCGCGGATCATGATCCTTGGCAACATCTCCACCTGCGTGACCTGCGATCCAAGCCGCGCGAAACACTGCGTCAACTCACAGCCGATCGGGCCACCACCCAGCACCACCAATCGCTTCGGCAATTCACGCAGCGCCCAGACGTTATCGGAGGTGAGACAACCCACCGCATCAATCCCGGGAATCGGTGGTACGAACGGTCGCGCGCCGGTCGCCACCACAATCGCTCGCGTGGTAAGCGTACGCGTGCCGGTGGCCGTTTGTACCTCCACATGCCATGGCGAAGTGATGCGCGCGTTACCGGCGAGACACTCGACACCAAGACTCGTGTAGCGCAGGACGGAATCATGTGGTTCGATCGCCTTTACGATACGTTCGACCCGCTCCATGACATCGGAAAATTCGAATGCGGCCGTCGCGGTGTGCACCCCTAACTCTTTGGATCGGCCGATGTGCGAGAGTAGTTTGGCGGAACGGATCAGCGCCTTCGACGGTACGCAACCGGTATTCAAACAATCGCCACCCATCTTGTGGCGTTCGACGAGCGTCACCTTGGATTTGGCGGCCGCGGCGATATAGGACGATACCAACCCAGCCGATCCGGCGCCGATCACGACGAGATTGCGATCGAATGTGCGCGGCTTTAGATGCCGCCATTTGGCGTAGACCTTGCGATGCTTGATGAAATCGACCAGCAGCTTGGAGAACAAGCCAAGAAACGCGAGCAGCAGGAAGGCCAGGATGATGCGAGGCGACAGGATGCCACCTAAGGTTTCAATCTTCGCAAGCTCCGTTCCCGCATTGACGAACACGATCGTGCCGAGAAACATGCCGAGTTGGCTCACCCAGTAGAACGTCCGCGTCTTGATCGGCGTGATCCCCATCACCAGATTCGCCACGAAAAATGGAATGGCCGGAATCATGCGAATGGTAAACAGATAGAACGCACCGTCCTTCGCAATGCCGTCATTGATCGCCTTCAGGCGGTCGCCGTACTTGGCCTGAATGGCGTCCCGCAGCAAGTATCGACTGGTGAGGAACGCGAGCGTGGCGCCGATCGATGAGGCAAACGACACCACGACCACGCCAAGCACCAGGCCGAAAATCGCACCGCCGACCAGCGTCGTGAGCGCAGCGCCCGGCAAGGAGAGCGCCGCAATCGCCACATACACGACGAAATAGATGACGACGGTCGCGAGTTGGTTCTCGGCGTAGAAACGCTCTAGCACGGCCTGCTGCGACTTGAAGAATTCGAGCGTAAAGAAGCATCCAAGATCGAACACAAAAAAAGCGCCGATCAGCCCGGCAATCACAATGAGGACGGCGAGCTTGCCCTTTGACATCGAAAATTCTCCTTAGAGGCCGTTTCCAAATGACACCAAACGGCCCGAACTTAGGGGAGTATGAGGGGATGTTTCCCCTCATTTTGCAACCGGTTCTTACTGAACACGGGCCAGCGACGACCATAGCACAGCGAACACGCGCGACTTTGCATGGTCGGGCCCCGTCGTGCCCGTTATGGCGTCAATGGGGCAACGCTCTTGGTACGTTCAGACTCAGCACTTGGATGCGAGGCCACAGCGACGACGCGAAAAGTCAGCGTGCTATATTGGTTTCGTTTGCAACGAGGAAACCATGGGACATCGCCTTTCAAAGATCTACACCCGTACCGGCGATGCCGGTGAAACCGGACTGGGCGATGGTTCTCGCGTACCGAAGAACCATCTGCGCATCGTCACGCTTGGCGATATCGACGAGCTGAACTCATCGATTGGCATCGTACTCGCCGAGGACTTGCCGGCCGGCGTTCGGGAGGCACTCGAAGGCGTGCAGCATGATCTGTTTGATCTAGGTGGCGAAATCTCGATTCCGGGGCGGGTCGCATTGACCGATGATCACGTGCTTCGCCTGGAAGGACTCCTCGATCAATTCAACGGCGAACTGCCGCCTTTGAAGGAGTTCATCCTGCCCGGTGGTTCACGCGCTTCGGCGACCGCGCATCTTGCGCGCACCATTTGCCGTCGTGCGGAACGCTCGCTTATTGCCCTTGCGGGAATCGATCAAGTCTCTACCGCAGGGCGGCTTTATCTCAACCGCCTCTCGGATCTTCTGTTCGTGCTTGGACGTGTGCTCAATCGCCATGCCGGCCGTGGCGATGTGCTATGGCAGCCTGGGAAAACCACCCGCAAAGCGTGAATGGATGGCGGATCGAACGCTAAACACCAGGGCGTAGCGGGAGTGTCATGGTGACGGCCGTCTCAACCCCCGAATAGTACCCGGGCATCAACGCGCGCTCGCGAAAACCGCACTTGCGATAGAAGGCACGCGCCGAACGATTGGTAATGCGAAGCTCGGCGTCGATGCGGGCAATGCCGGCGACGAAGCAAGACTGTTTGCACCAATCGATGAGGCGCTGGCCCAGCCCCGAACGCTGATAAACCGGCTCCACCGCAATCAAATTGAGATGCGAATCCTCATCGCCGAAATACATAATCGCAAAGCCAACCACCTCTTCACCATCACAGGCGACCACCGTTGAAATATTCCGATTGCGAATATTGCGCGTGACGCGCTCAGGCGTCCAGGTCCAGGGGAGTCCGGTTTCGATCAGATCGCGCGACATGGACGCAATCGCAAATGCGTCATCGGGTGTCGCCAACCGGATCATGACATTTTTAGCTACCATCGCGCGCCGTCCCATCCACACAAACTCAGTTCAAACAATTCTAGGGGAATCAATGTCAAGCTTGCGTAAATTGCGCGGGCCACGCTTTGCCGTTCGCAAATCTTCGATTCACGGCAAAGGCGTGTTTGCTCTCAAGGCCATCAAGAAAGGCGACCCGATCATCGAATACAAGGGGCTCGTCATCACTGAGAAGGAGGCCGATCGCCGCTACCCCGACCTTGACGAGTCAAAACCGTATCACACGTTCCTGTTTTTGGTTGAAGGTGAGAAGGTTATCGACGGCAATCGAAAGGCGAACTCGGCCCGCTGGATCAACCACGGCTGCCAACCCAACTGCGAATCCTCGGAGGACGAGGACGGCCGCGTGTTCATCGAGGCGATTCGGGACATCAAACCAGGCGATGAGCTGATGTACGACTACAACATCATCCTGGGTGAGCCGCACAATGCCAAAAATCGTAAGCGCTTCTTCTGCGCCTGCGGGGCGAGGAAGTGCCGCGGCACCATGCTTGGCAAGAAAGCCTAGTGCGGCGGGCACCCGTTACGGCGTTGCATAGAGCCACGGCCGGGTGCGGCGGTCCTGTGACTGAAACTGCGCGATTGCCGCCTCATGCGTCAAGGTAAGTCCAATCTGATCAAGCCCTTCCAGCAGCATGCGTTGCTGGAGGGGTTCGACTGCAAAGGCGATCTCGCCACCCGTCGGGGTGCGGACCCGAAGCGCCTGAAGATCGATGGTGAGCGTTGCCCGATCGGGCTTGGCCGATAGCTCGCGCGCCAGGTTTTCGATCGTTGCCATTGGCAAGCGGATCGGCAGTAGCCCGTTTTGGAAGCAATTGCCGAAGAAAATATCGCCGAAACTCGGCGCGATGACGACCCGCAATCCCATTGCCATCAGCGCCCACACCGCGTTTTCACGCGAACTCCCGCAACCGAAATTGACACCAGTCAGCAAAATCGAGGCGTTTCGATAGGCAGGCGAGTTGAGGATGCAATCGGGATTCTCACGACCATCAGGAAGGCGACGCAGGGCTTCGAGCGCAAACGGGCCCAGTCCATCGCGCGCGTACTTGGCGATGCGATCGATCCGAATGATGACATCGGTGTCAATATTTGGGGCGAGCAGCGGAACCGCGACGCCGGTGTGCTGGGTGAAGGGTTGCATGGGGCACCTAGAGTGTGCGGACATCGGTAATGCGGCCGGCGATTGCGGCAGCGGCGGCCATCGGTGGACTCGCAAGATGGGTGCGCGCCCCTGGCCCTTGGCGGCCCACAAAATTCCGGTTCGAAGTCGACACCGAGCGTTCGCCCGGCGCCAGCGTTTCGCCATTGGCCCCAACGCAAAGCGAGCATCCCGGCTCGCGCCATTCGAAGCCGGCCGCAAGAAAAATTTTGTCCAGCCCTTCTGCCTCGGCCTGACGCTTGACCGACTTCGAACCCGGCACCACCCACGCCTTGACCTTGGGCGCCACTTTTCGTCCCTTTGCAACCGCGGCAGCAGCGCGCAAATCGGCCAGGCGACTATTGGTGCATGAGCCGATGAACACCCAATCGATCGGGGTACCGGCGAGCGGCTGTCCGGGTTGTAGCCCCATGTAGTCCAAGGCGGCGCGCATCGACCGCTTGCGATCCGGGTCGGTGGCCGCTTCCGGATCGGGAATGGCATCGTTGATGCCGATGACATCCTGGGGGCTCGTGCCCCAGGTAATCTGCGGCGAAAGGTTGGAGACGTCGAGGTCGACTTCCCGGTCGAACAGCGCATCCGCATCGCTTGCGAGCAACCGCCATTGAGCGATCGCCCGATCCCAGTCGCTTCCCTTCGGCGCAAACGGACGCCCGTTGACGAATTCAAAAGCCGTCTCATCGGGCGCGACCATGCCCGTCTTCGCGCCGAGCTCGATGGAAAGATTGCAGATCGTCAGACGGCCCTCGATGGCCATTGCGCGCATCGCACTACCCGCGTACTCGACCGCATAGCCGGTGCCACCCGCCGCCCCGATCTGGCCGATCAGGCAAAGAATGACGTCCTTCGGTTCCACACCCGCCGACAGCCGCCCCTCGATATTCACCCGCATCCGCTTTGGTTTGCGCTGGACGATCGTCTGCGTGGCAAGCACATGCATCACCTCGGAGGCACCGATCCCCCACGAGAGCGCGCCCAATCCACCATGGGTGCTGGTATGGCTGTCCCCGCAAAGCAGCAGAAGGCCGGGCTGGGTGAGACCGAGCTCTGGCCCGATGACATGGACGATCCCCTGCCCGTCATCGTTGACATCGAACAACCGGATCCCATATTTTTTCGCTGCCCGGCGCAAGGCGCTGATATAGCGCTCGCTCCACTCCGCCGTGCCACCGGTGCGACCGGGCGCAGTGGACACCACATGGTCGGGCACCGCGAATGTCATCTCCGGATTGCGCACGCCCCGCCCCTGCTTTTCGAGATCCGCAAACAGCAGGGCATGCAGGTCGATATAGAGATGCCGATCCACCGCCAGCAGGTCCACGCCCGGCGCGAGGCTGCAAATCCGATGGGCATCCCATATTTTGTCGAACAAGGTCTGCGGCACGGTGCTCTCTCCTGATGTCGATTCGCCGAACGATATGCGGCTAGCCTCCCTACTCGCGGATGTTCAGGAATCGCGATATTTTTTATCGAATTCCGCCACCCAATCAAATCCCATCAACGCGCTGAAGGCCTTGAATTCATAGACCGGCACCGACAGCTTGGTGGTCGAGCCATGCTTCTTGAGATCGGTGTAGACCGACTCAATCGCCTTCGCCGCGGCAAGAAATCCGGAGCCAGGAAAAATCGCGATCCGATAGCCGAGTTCTTGCAGCGACTTGGCATCGAGCACCGGCGTGCGACCGCCTTCCACCATATTAGCCAGGGTTGGCACGCCCTTGAAGGTGTCGCAGATCTTTTTCATCTCATCGACCGATTCGGGCGATTCGATAAAAATCACATCGGCCCCTGCTTTCAGGTACGCCTCACCCCGACGCAACGCCTCGTCGATGCCATGGGTGGTGCGTGAGTCGGTTCGCGCCACGATCAAGAAATTCTTGTCGGTCCGCGCTTCCACCGCGACGCGTACCTTTGCCACCATATCGGCGGTCGGAATCACGCGCCTACCCATCATATGGCCGCACTTCTTGGGAAACTCTTGGTCTTCCAATTGAATCCCGCAGGCACCCGCGGCCTCATAACCGCGCACGGTCTGCTGCACATTCAGCAATCCACCATAGCCGGTGTCACCATCGGCAATAAAAGGCGTGCTCGCATGGCTGGCGATCATGCCGACCCGGTTCACCATATCGCTATAGGTTGCAATACCCGCATCCGGCAGGCCAAGATAAGAGGCAACGACGCCATAGCCTGTCATGTAAAGGCATTCAAAACCCATGCGATCGGCTAGTCGCACCGAAACGCCATCGTATACGCCAGGCGCGACAATCAATTCCGGCTTCTTCAAGCGCTCGGCCAAGCGTTTGCGGGACACTTCGCTCATGGTTTGCTCCTGTTGGGTCATCGGTGGAATGAAATCGGGCGAGGCTTCGCCTGCATGGCATCAGGCGATCCGGGCCGACGCGCGGAGCGCCTCAATCATTGAACTTTTCATGAGGAACGCTTTTGCGGTGATGGCGTTCTCGGCTTGGCGACACAGCTCGTCTTGCGCTTTTTTGCGCTCGGTCGGATCGCGCTCGGTCATCAGCTTGCGGTTCCTTGCGGTATTGGCATTGATGTAGTCGATGGCAACCGGACGCCGCTGCCGTTCATAGCGATCGAGGATCGACTCGCTTGCTTCGCGCCGTTCGATCGCGATCAATTTCTCGGCCAGATTGATCGCATCGTGCAGGCCGCCATTCATGCCCATGCCGCCTAATGGATTATTGAGATGCGCCGAATCACCGGCGAGAAAGACCCGCCCCACCCGGTAGCGCGCGGCAACGCGTTGATGAACGCTATACAGCGTGCGATGGATCGTCTCGTAGCGTACGGCGCGTGGCCATACCGCTTGCAGCCGCTGCTCGGTGCGATCGTCCGACAGGATCTCTTCGTCCGACTCACCCGGCCCGGTCGGGAATAGGCAACGCCATGATCCGAGCACGCGCAGCAGCACCAACCATTCGTCGATATCGGCGAGGTAGTTGACGAAACAGAGCCGATCAATCACCTCGGAAAAGTCGAACGTTGTGGTGGCGACAAAAAATCGTTCCGGAAAAGTGAGTCCCTCGAATTCGACACCCATCGCCTGACGAACTGCGCCCCACGCACCGTCCGCGCCAATGACGTAGTCGCCGCGATGCGTCTGCGGTCCGTCTGTCGCATCGACGGTAAGCGTCACAGCGTCCGCTGTCTGCGTGAGGCTCGTAACCTTGGCGTTGAAGATGATCTGCGCATGGGGAAACGCGCGCAAATGGCGATGCACGAGACGCGCGTACTTGAACTGCTCGTATTGCACGCGGTAAGGGTGATCCGTTTCACCGCGCAGGAGCTCCATATCGAACTCCGCGATCTGCCCGGACTTGCGGTCGCGATGCTGGGTATAGCGCGCGATCAGCCCCGCGCGCAGGATATCGTCGATCAGTCCGAGCCGACCCATCATATCGAGCGTCGCCGGATGCCAGGTGGAGGCGCGCAAATCTTCCGCCAATCCACCGTTTCGCTCGAAGACCGTAACCGGAACGCCGGCGCGTGCCAGCACCAGAGCGGCAGTGAGGCCAACCGGGCCGGCACCAGAAATGAGAACTTTCATGCATGCAGTCTATCAGCGGCGCGGGCCGATGCAACGATGGTCGTCGGTTCCGCAAGGCCAACAAAAAAGCCCCGGATCACGGGGCTTTTTTGAGCGAGAGCAGCGCTTGCTATTCGACGAACGCCTTTTCTCTGGTCTTCTTGAAAGCCGGTGCCAACATCATCAACAAAAGAATGATCGCGACCCCCAGCAACACCGCCGAAATCGGACGCGTAAAGAACACAATCGGATCACCACGCGATAGCAGCATCGCACGACGCAGGTTCTCCTCCATCATTGGCCCCAGAATAAAGCCAAGAATCAATGGTGCCGGTTCGCACTCCAGCTTCACGCAGATGTAGCCGAACACGCCGAACGCGACCGTCATCAGAATATCGAAGTTCGAATTGTTGAGACTGAACACACCGATGCAGCAGAACAACAGAATCGCCGGGTAAAGGATTCGGTACTGTACCGACAGGAGCTTCACCCACATGCCGATGAGCGGAAGATTGAGTACCACCAGCATCAGATTGCCGACCCACATACTGGCGATCATGCCCCAGAAGAGTTCCTTTCTCTCGGTCATCACCTGTGGTCCGGGGGCGATACCCTGAATCATCATCGCCCCGATCATGAGCGCCATGACCGGATTGGAGGGAATGCCCAACGTGAGCAGCGGAATGAAGGAGGTTTGCGCTCCTGCATTATTTGCGGCTTCCGGCGCCGCGACCCCGCGAATGTCGCCCTTACCGAATTGGGAATTGTCCTTGACCGACTTTTTCTCCAGCGCGTAGGCGGCGAATGCGGCTAACAACGCGCCGCCACCTGGCAGAATGCCAAGGGCCGAGCCGAGAATGGTGCCACGCAAGATCGAGGGCGTGCAGACCTTTAGGTCATGCATCGTCGGCAACAGGTTTGTTACCTTGGCGACGAACACATCGCGATTCGCCTTCTGATCGAGATTCGCGATGATCTCGGCAAAGCCGAACATACCCATCGCCACTGCAACGAAACCGATACCGTCCGACAACTCGGAGACGCCGAAGCTAAAGCGCGCGACACCGGAATTGACGTCGGTACCAACAATGCCAAGCAAGAGGCCAAGGATGGTCATCGCGATCGCCTTGATCAGCGAGCCGTGCGCAAGAACCGTCGCCGCCACCAGACCGACCACCATCAGAGAAAAATACTCGGCGGGACCGAATTTCAGTGCAACTTCGGCGAGCGGCGGCGCGAACAGGGCGATGACGATGGTGGCCGCGCAGCCGGCGAAGAATGAGCCGATCGCGGCAATGCCCAGGGCCGCGCCGGCCCTCCCCTGTCTGGCCATCTGATAGCCATCGATCGTTGTGACCGCAGAAGCCGATTCACCCGGCAGATTGACCAGGATCGCGGTCGTGGAACCGCCGTACTGCGCGCCGTAATAAATGCCGGCCAGCATGATGAGCGCCGAAATCGGCGGGAGCGTAAAGGTGACCGGCAGCAACATCGCGATCGTGGCAACCGGGCCGATGCCCGGCAACACGCCGATCAACGTGCCAAGCACCACGCCCATGAAGCAGTAGAGAAAATTGATCGGCGAGAGCGCGACGGAAAAGCCGAGTCCGAGATTAGCGAGTAGCGCTTCCATGGCTTATTTCCCCAGTCCGATTTTGCGGCAGACATCGTCCATCACATCGGGGCATACGTTGAACGGCAGCCCCAAGCCGAAGACGAAAGCGGAAATGCAGAAAATCCCCAGCACGGCGGACAACGCGCCGAGTTCCATCCCCTTCATTCGCTTGCCAAGCAGAATGATCGCGGTAATCGAAACGATCGTGATCGCGGCCATTGCAAACCCCTTGCCGATACCGATCGCCAGGAGCTTGTAGGCACCCAGATGGACGGCGAGCGCCACGAGCGCGAAAACCACCGACTTGGGAACGTCATTCCAGTTGAAGTCTTCGCCCTGCGCGCGACTGATGATGATCAAAATGATCGTTGAAAGGTAGAGACCAAGCGGCTTCAAGACAAACGCAAACACCACCACGGCCGATAGAATCACGTAAAGGTGCGGTGGGCCGAACGCCCCGGTGAGAGCGATCAGGCAGCAGGCAAGCACGATCTGATACCAGAACCCACCGCCTGCCGGCCCCTTGATGGCGTAGGCAAGTAACCCAAGGCCAATGCCTACGACCAGCGGAAGCCAGCGAAATGGCATGAACTTCAGGGGGAAGCTGAATTTCGAAACGTACGCCCGAAATAGCACGCAGGCGCCAAGCACGGCGCACAATCCGCCCAACATGGTTGGGAAGTACGCCGGCCCCATCCTGACGGCGTTGCCCATGTTGTAACTCTTCATGGCAACGATCATGAAACCAAGCCCGAATGCGATGAACATCAGGCCCGCCCAAAAATCCTTGCCGTTCTTGATTTGCATGTCTCCCCCTTCTTGCGTCAAGTCCTTATGGCTCGTCGCTCCGGCGTCCGTCGGTGCGGCTTGCCTATCGTTCGGTCGTCGCTTTACTTTTTACTACCTGCTACCTACTACCCGCGCCGGCACTACACGCCGTGCGAACCCGTCGCTGTGGATCAACGGGCGGAGTATTGTGCCATAGCGCCAAAGGATTACCAGTTCGTTACACCTGACGACCAACTTGCAGAAAAGCCCGCGCATTTGCATCTCTACACGAATCCTGGAATCGGCGCTTCTTCAGCTGGCAACAGGCCTTGCTTTGCACCCTGCGCAAAGCGTCGCGAACGCGTTTGCCGCAGTCGTTTAGCGCCAGTGCCTCTACCTCGATCGGCGTCCCCATGCAATCGTTAGGGAATCGTCTTGCTATCGCTCACGACGCTTACGCACCGCCTCGGCCAAGCGTTCGAGTAACGGCACTGTATCGTCCCAACCGATGCAGCCATCAGTGATGCTCTGACCGTAGGCAAGCGCTTTGCCCGGCACATGGTCCTGCCTGCCCGCATGCAAATGCGATTCAATCATGACACCAAAAATCCGCTCGTCACCGGCGGCCATCTGCCGTGCGACCTCGGCGCCCACTTCCGATTGCCGACGATAGTCCTTCTGGCTATTAGCATGCGAGAAGTCGATCATGATCTTTGGGCGCACCTTCGCCTTCACCAATTCATCGGCAGCCGCCTGCACGCTCGCAGCATCGAAGTTCGGGTGTTTGCCGCCGCGCAAGATGACGTGGCAATCGTCGTTGCCGCGCGTCTCGACGATCGCGACCTGGCCGTTCTTGTGAATCGATAGAAAATGATGCCGGCGCTGCGCGGCGAGAATCGCATCGATCGCGATTCGCACATTGCCATCGGTGCCGTTCTTGAATCCGATCGGCGCCGAAATGCCGGACGCCAGTTCACGATGCACCTGCGATTCGGTGGTGCGCGCGCCGATCGCACCCCAACTGATCAGATCGCCGATGTATTGGGGCGATATCACGTCGAGAAATTCCGAGCCGGCCGGCACGCCCTCACGATTGATACGGACCAAGAGATCCCGTGCGATCCGAAGGCCCTCGTTGATCCGAAAGCTTTCGTTCATATAAGGGTCATTGATCAAACCTTTCCACCCGACGGTGGTGCGCGGTTTCTCGAAGTACACGCGCATGACAATCTCGAGATCGGCCGACAGGCGCGCCCGCTCCTTGGCGAGACGCCCAGCGTACTCGATCGCAGCGACCGGATCATGAATCGAACAGGGACCCACAATCACCAGCAGGCGGTCTGATTTGCCATGCAGGATTTCTTTGAGCCGTAAGCGCGTATCCGAGATCAGCGTTTCGACCGGCGTCCCTTCGATCGGAAAAAAGCGGATCAGGTGTTCCGGTGGCGGTAGCGGGACGATGCCCTGGATGCGTTCATCGTCGGTCCGCGATGTGCGATCAACCGGTCCGGCGCCTTGAAACGGCTCGTGCATGGATGCCATGGTGCTCCCCTAAATTGTTGCAAAAACCTTGCTCACGTTCCGCAGACTGCGGCCTGCACGATCGCAACGCCGCGCGTCGCATAGGTCGCCAGCGCGCGGAAAAAAAAACCGCCAGGCGGCGGGCTCTGGCGGTTTCCTTGGATCAAAACGGCAGCTGCTAGCCGATCTCCCCCGCCATTCGGGTCGAAAATCGATAAAACAACCGATGCGTAGAAAGACTGCGGTGCGCCATTTCGAAACTCCTTACAGCCGCCATTCAAGCACGATCCACCCTGCGATGGCAAATCGAAGTTTTTCAACCAGGGCGATCGCCAAAGCCGGCCCACGAGCGAAGCGCGGCGGAACCATACCGGCATCGCATCGGTCCGATCCTTACCGGGATGAACATCCGATGCTGCAATTCCAGGAATAGCAGCCTCGCTAGGCGAGTGCCACAAGCAGCAATCGCGGGAGATATGTCGCACTTCAGCAACGCAATGGCAACCAATCTGAATGTAGCCGCGTTATTGGCCTTTATCGGGCCTTAAGAGCGGCCGATGCAAGTGGTACGGTCATCCTGCAAATCGCTAGGAGGCACTATGAGTACAGCCGTCGCGCTCCCCACCACCCTGCCGATCGCCGGGTTCAAGGATGTGTATAACGTCGCCGCCGTCGAACACGCTCTGTCGGAACTGCCAAGCTCGGCCAATGAGGCGCTGAAAACAACCTACGAGCGGATGATCAAAGCAGGCGGTACGCGCTTCACCGTCAAGCCATCGGGCATCCCGGCCATGGACGCGCTGTATGACGACCTGCCCAATTTCCATGAAGCGCTCGACGACATTCGCAAGCAATTAGCTCTTTGCACTTCGTCGAACGATGCACTCGAAATTCAACCGATGCTGCTGCTTGGCGTGCCTGGCATCGGCAAGACCCACTTCGGCCGCAAACTGGCTGACCTGCTGTCGACCGGATTCGGATTCGTTTCGATGAGCTCGATGACGGCAGGCTGGATCCTCTCGGGTTCGTCGTCACAATGGAAAAACGCCAAGCCGGGCAAGGTGTTCGAGACACTCATGCATGGCAAATACGCCAATCCGCTCATGATGATCGATGAAATCGACAAGGCGGGTGGCGACCATCAATACGATCCGCTTGGCTCGCTCTATGCCCTCCTTGAGCACGACACCGCACGCAGCTTTATCGATGAGTTCGTCGACATTCCGGTTGATGCATCGGGCGTGACATGGATCGCAACCGCTAATGATGCGTCACGCATCCCAGAGCCGATTCTCAATCGGATGAACGTCTATGAAATCGAGGCGCCCGATCACGCCGGGGCGATGCGCATCGCTGCGAGCATTTACACCGAAATCCGCGATGCTCATGCATGGGGCAAGCAATTCCCACCGGCGCTGGAACCGGCATTGCTTGACCGGTTGGCGGGCTATGCACCGCGCGAAATGCGCCGTGCGCTGGTCGCCGCATTCGGTAATGCGAAGCTGGCCGGTCACGATGAGATTCTCATCGACGATCTGGCTGAACCACGGGGTGCACGAAAGGTTCGGATCGGGTTCTAGTCGCGACAGGGTTGCGGCCCCGCTGCCCCAGCCGCATCGATTCCAATTTAGGCGCGGCAGGCCAATGACCGAATGCTAGTGTACGTCGAGCGCGTTTGCTTTCAGCGCATCGAGCGCCACGTATTTCAGCGCTTGCTCATGGGTCGATTCGAGGATGACGCGCGGGGCCATCGATGCTTCGTAGGCTTCGACCCAGCGCAGAACGTGCAGGCACCACCGGTCGCCAGGAACGAGCCCTTTGAAGCGCAGCTCCGGACGTGGTGTGCTGAGATCATTGCCGCGACGCTTTGAGTAGTCGAGAAACTCGGCGGTCACTTTCACGCAGACCAAGTGCGCGACGCCCTGGGTGTCGTGGATTGAGCAGCAGCCGTCCCGGAAATAACCGGTCACCGGCGCATAGCTGCATGCGAGCAACTGTCCGCCCAGCACATTCTTTTCACTGATCAATGATTGGGCCATTCCATACTCTCAAGCGTAAAGGTTACTTCTTCTCGGATTTCGTCCCGGAATCGGACGCGCCAGCCTCAGGTACGCTAGGCGCGCCAGGGATCTGGTCCACCATCGTAATGCGAGTGACGAAATAGCGTGTTTCGCCAAAGCAACTGGTGGGAATGCCATACTTCTCTTCATAGTGCAACGATACGCGCTTACCCATATTGCGGTTGATCTGCTCAGCAACATCATCGCTCCACACCGAGAACAGAAATTTCTCCGGCGCGGCGCCCGGCATGGCGACCATCGACAATTCGCCTTCCCAGGTCTTGCAGACCCAACCCTTATGCGAAAGCTTCTGCACCCAGCCGGCCCGCTCGCCGGTCGAATAGCTCCAGCTCACGACGAACCACGTGTAGCCCGCAAGCAGCGCAAGAACGATGAACACCGCACCTGCCAACCAAGTAAAGATGCCACCGTGTTGCGATCGCGTCGGACCGCTCGCCTTGATCATACGCGCTGCTCCACCCAGGCTTTGACCGAAGCCAGCGCATCGGGCAATTTAAGCGGCATGGTCCCGCCGGCTTGCGCCATGTCGGCACGTCCACCACCTTTGCCACCGATTTGCGTCGCGACGTGGTTGACCAAATCACCCGCTTTCACCTTGCCGGTCTGATCAGCCGTCACGCCCGCAACGAGGCTCACTTTCTCGCCATCGATCGCGGCCAGAACGATCGCGGCGGACTTCAGCTTATCTTTCAATTTGTCGAGGGTTTCGCGCAAGGTCTTCGCATCGGCACCTTCCATCGACGCCGCCAAGACCATCACGCCCTTCACATTGATCGCCATCGCGGCAAGATCATCGCCTTGCGAGGACGCCATCTTGGACTTGAATTTCGCGAGTTCCTTTTCGAGCGCCCGCACGCTTTCTTGCATCTGCTGGATTTTCTCGATCACTTCGAGCGGATTCGAGCGCAGCGCCGCCGCGGCTTCGGACAATCGCGCTTCCTGAGACTGCACATGGAGCAGTGCGCCTTCGCCGGTTACGGCTTCCACGCGCCGGATACCGGCTGCGACGCCGCTCTCGGCGATGATCTTGAATAAGCCGATATCACCGGTCCGCGTAACATGGGTGCCACCGCAGAGCTCGGTCGAAAATTCGCCCATGCCGATGACGCGCACTTCATCGCCGTACTTCTCACCGAAGAGCGCCATCGCGCCCGCCTTGATGGCCTGATCGTATTTCATGACGCGCGCGGCCACCGCCACATTGCGCTGAATCTCGCGATTCACGAGCGCCTCGACTTCGCGAAGCTGCGCCGCTGTCATCGGTTCATTGTGCGAAAAATCGAAACGGGTGCGCTGGGCATCCACGAGCGAACCTTTTTGCTGGACATGGTTGCCGAGCACTTTTCTGAGCGCCGCATGCATCAAATGCGTCGCGGAATGATTCCATGCCGAGCGGGCGCGCGACGGCGCATCAACGATTGCTGTCACCACATCGCCCATCGCGATCCCGCCCTTGGCGAGTTCGCCATGATGTCCGAAGACATCGGCCTGGACCTTTTGCGTATCGCTCACGCGAAACAAGAGAATTCCTTCTTTGGTGAGCTCGCCGCGATCGCCCACCTGACCACCCGACTCCGCATAAAACGGCGTGTGATCGAGCACGACCACGCCGGACTCGCCGACGCGCAATCGATTCACCGTGGCCCCATCGCGGTACAAACCCGTGACGCGCCCCTGGTGCGACAGCGAGTCATAGCCATGAAAGGTGGTGGTGACGCCCGCATAGGACAAGCCGGCTGCCATCTTGAACTTACCCGCTGAACGGGCCTGCTCGCGCTGACGATCCATCGCGACATCAAACCCCGCCTGATCCACCGCAATCCCTCGCTCGCGCGCAATGTCGGCGGTCAGATCAAGCGGGAAGCCGTAGGTGTCATAGAGCTGGAAGGCGGTTTCGCCATTCAACACCTTGACCCCGTTTGCCAGCGCACCCTCCAACACTTTCATGCCGTGCTCAAGCGTCTCGGCGAATCGTTCCTCTTCGACCTTCAGCACTTGCGTGACACGATCTTCGGCCGCTTGCAGCTCCGGATACGCAGCACCCATGGTGCGAACGAGATCAGCGACGATGCGATGAAAAAAGGGCGATTTTTGCCCGAGCTGGTAGCCGTGGCGGATCGCGCGGCGAACGATGCGCCGAAGGACATAGCCACGCCCTTCATTGCCTGGGATCACGCCATCGACCACGAGGAATGAACAGGCGCGAATATGATCGGCGATCACCTTGAGCGAATTCGAGGCGAGATCCTTGGTGCGTGTTTCACGCGCGGCGGCCTTGATCAAGTCTTGAAAGAGATCGATGTCGTAGTTGGAATGGACATGCTGTAGCACCGCAGCGATTCGTTCCAGCCCCATGCCGGTATCCACGCAAGGCTTGGGGAGCGGTGTAAGCACACCTTTGTCGTCGCGGCTGTACTGCATGAACACAAGATTCCAGATCTCGATATAGCGATCCCCATCGGCCTCGGGTGAGCCGGGTGGGCCGCCCGCCACATCGGGTCCATGGTCATAGAAAATCTCAGAACAGGGGCCACATGGCCCGGTATCGGCCATCTGCCAGAAATTGTCGCTTTGATAGCGGCCGGCGCCCGGCTTGTCGCCGATTCGCACGATCCGATTGGCCGGCACGCCAATTTCCTTTAGCCAGATGTCGTAGGCCTCGTCGTCATCCTGATAGACGGTGGTCCATAATTTCTCTTTCGGGATGCCGTAGGTCTTGGTCAGCAATTCCCATGCGTATTGGATCGCGTCATGCTTGAAATAGTCGCCAAACGAAAAATTGCCGAGCATCTCGAAGAACGTGTGGTGGCGCGCGGTGTAGCCGACGTTTTCGAGGTCATTGTGCTTACCGCCCGCCCGCACGCTGCGTTGCGAGGAGGTCGCCCGTTTGAATGGACGTGATTCCTTGCCAAGAAAAACATCCTTGAACTGCACCATTCCAGAATTGGTAAAGAGCAGTGTCGGGTCGTTCCCCGGCACCAACGGGCTCGACGCCACGATGGTGTGACCTCGATCGGCAAAAAATTGCAGAAACTGGGAGCGGATTTCAGCGGATGTCATGGTCGATGCATGGAGTGGCGCGAGCCGTGGACGCAGCGGTCGGCGGGCGCTTTGGGCGCCCCAGCCGGCGCTGCTGAGTCATTGATTTTGCGTTGAAAACGAACTAGATGCAAATTAGCCAAGACGTTTGCAGAGGGCGGCCATCCGTGGTAGTGGCCGTACCCTCAACAGCCACGATCAACTGCCCTCAACGAATGACTTGGTCGAAGCTCTCGGTGGCCGTGCCGCGATAGAGAATCTTGGCCTGTTGCCCGGTGATTTCCGCATGGCGCGCCACCGCGGCCGGATGAATATCGGCCGCAGGCTTTACCTCATGGACAAAGTGATTGAACGTGTCCACCCCACGAACGAGCGTCGCGCTGTCGCGTACGCCCGATATTTGCCGAACATGCGTGGGCACATAGCGGATCGCAAAGCCGATGCGCCGATTGTTGGATCGATTGGGTTCCGAGCCGTGACAGAGCAACACATGATGCAGCGACATTTCACCAGGTGCCACCACCATATCGACCGCTTGTGATTGATCGATATCGACCGCGATTTCTTGTCCGCGGGTGAGCAGATTCAGTTTGTTGAAGGTATCGCGATGCGCAAGCTGTTGGCGATGGGTACCCGGTGCCACCTTCATCGCCCCGGATTCGATCGTCGCCGGACTGAATGCGACCCATGCGGTAATCACATCAGGCGTCGAGAGTCCCCAGTAGGTCGCATCCTGATGCCAGGATACAAAACTCGGATCATTGGCCTCTTTGATGAAGAAATTGGTCGACCAACAAAACAGGTTTGGTCCGTGGATGTCTTCGATCGGATCGAGAATGCGCGGATCGTGCACAAGATCCCACAGCCATGTAAAGAGCAGATGCGCTTTGTGCCGCATGCTGCCTGCCAGCGGCCCGCCGGTGCGCGCCTCGTGTTCTTCGAGACGCCGGCGATAGGCAAGCGCATCGGCCGTTGACAGCGCGCGCACCGGAAAATAGTAACCATCGCGCCGAAACTGCTCGATCGCGGCTTCACTCAAGACTTTTGGCGTGCGCGTTGTGGAAGTCATCATGGTGCTCTCGGGATCACAGCAGCGCGCAGTTTAGCAGTGCCAATCACCAACCCTCAGCTCTCAATGTGCATCGACCATCGGACGTGATTCCCCTGCTTCAGTCGCTGCCTGCCATGCCGCCAGGACAGGGGATGGTCCATCGAGATGCGCCAACTGCCGCACCGCGATACGGCGCGCATTGCGCGTCAATCGCGAGCAGGCGCGTGGCACATCATGCGGTCGGCGACCGGCTCGCACATGGGCAAACAGCGCTTGCTTCTCAGCGACATAGGTCGGTTCACCAAATTGCGCGAGCCATGCATCAAATCGCCAATAGGCGGCCGCGTCGAATTGGCGCACATGACCATGCTCATCCTGTACCGGACTGGCCGGATACAAACTCACGCACGGTAGCCAACCTTCCGGAATTGGCAAGGTCGATGCATGGGTGCGTCGCACCCGCAACAACTCAGGCAACAAATGCGTATGCGGACCGTCCGGCGATGCACCGCCTTCCTTCCCGATCGGCTGGAAGACCTCGATCCGCGCCAGACGCGATTGGGCGACACGATGGGGACTGGCTTCCTTCAGCAACGCGATGAGCCGCGCATCGGCAAGGACTGACTTGCCCTCGTGATGCCGCAGCAGCTGCACTAAATCGGCGTCGCCTGTGCGGACACAAAAATCGAGCGTCGCCAGACCAAGCCCCAAATCGAACAAGATCCCGTCGCGATCGCGCGGCCTGATCGCATCGATATCGACTCCAAGTTCCGTCACAGTGGTCCGAACCGCCATCCGCGCGAGACGGTCGGGCAGACAGATCGCGGCGCCGTGCAGCCAAAGTCCGGCGCGCGCGCTCAAGATTTCATAGGCCACCAGACGTGCTGCCGAATCGAGCCGTACGCGAATTGCGCCGCCTGCCTCCACCGTCGCAAAGGACATCGCGCTGACTGTCTCGACCGCAGGCGGGGTCTGATGATGAAACTCCGCGATCGCGCCAAACGCGCCGACATTCCAACTAGTCTGGATATTCGACAGCTCCTCCGCCACGAATGCGGCGAGTCGCTTGGCCTTCCCTGCATCGTCCATCTGCACCTCCACGAACGCGTTGCTACAAGAGCATGCCCACGACCGACCCAGCGATCAAAGTAGCAAGCGTGCCAGAAACCAGGGTCTTGGCGCCAAGCGTAACGATCTCGGTGCGCCGCTCCGGCGCCATGCTCGCAAGGCCGCCGATCATAATGCCGAGACTACCGAGATTGGCAAAACCGCAGAGTGCATAGGTCATCATCAAGGTCGAGCGCGGCGACAGCGTTCCTGCTGGGAGCTTGGCCAGTTCAATGTATGCAATGAATTCGTTGAGGACAGTCTTGATTCCCATCAAACCACCCGCCACCGCCGCTTCCGACCAAGGGATGCCCATCACCCACACCACCGGCGCCATGAGCCAGCCGAGCATGCGTTCCAGCGTCAGCGCCGTCCCATCGAAGGTAGGAAAGAGGCTCAAGCCTTGATTGACCAGATGCACGAGCGCCACCAACACGATCAACATCGCGACGATATTGATCAACAGCATCGCACCGTCCAAGGTGCCGCGGGTGACCGCATCCATCGCCGAGCGTGCCTCAGTGGGCAATTCAATGTGATCGGTCGTTCGCGGTCCGGTGGGTGGAATCATCAATACGGCCACCACAATCGCCGCGGGCGTGGCGGCCACTGAGGCGATGAGAATATGCGAGAGCGCATCAGGCAGCACGCTCGCCAGCACACTTGCGTACAGCACCATAACCGTGCCGGCGATCGTTGCCATGCCACCGGTCATGAGGACGAACAGTTCGCTCCGGCTCATCCGTGCGATATACGGACGCACCACAAGCGGCGCTTCCACCATGCCGACGAACACGTTGGCGGCCGCGGCTACGCCCTCGGCGCCGCCGATCCCCATGGTTCGTTGTAGGACGAATGCGAAGCCGCGCACCACGAGCGGCAAGATGCGCCAATAGAACAGCAACGCCGACAAGGCGCTGATCACCAACACCAATGGTAGTGCGCGAAAGGCCAGCACAAAGCTTGAGCCGGGATACTTCTCGTCGAACGGCAGTGCACCACCGCCAAGAAAGCCGAACACAAACGAAGTCCCCGCCGCGGTTGCTCGCTCCAGTGCGCCCACTGCGTCATTCAGCGTGCGAAAGAGATCGGCGATAAATGGCACCTTGAGAAACACCACTGCCAAGATGATGGTGAGGGCCATGCCAGGCAATACGGTGCGCCATGCGATGCGGCGGCGATTCTCACTGAGCAGCCACGCGACGACGTGCAAAAAAACGAAGCCTGCGAGGGAATGCAGTGCCAGGCTCAACGGATTTTCCTACCCAAGAGAAACGCCGAGGACCGAGCCAATCGCATAGGTGGCCGCTCCAGCCGCGGCGCCGATCGCCAGCATTCTCAATCCGCCAAGCCAGGCATTGCGGCCGGTAAATAGACTGAGCAACGCACCAACCGCATAGAGCGCAACCCCGGTCACGGTAACGCTTACTGGTAGCGCGCTATCGCCCGCCAGGAAAAGAAATGGCAGCAAGGGCACCATGGCACCGGCGGCAAACGCGATGAATGAGAAGACCGCAGCGCCAATCGGTGAGCCAAGCTGGTCAGGATTGAGGCCGAGCTCTTCACGTGCCAGCGTATCGAGCGCGAGGTCGGGATCAGCAATGCTTGCCTTGGCAAGGCGCGCGGCGTCCTCCTCGGTCATGCCGCGTGCGCTATAAATAAGCGCCAATTCTTCGGCTTCTTCGGCGGGATACATGGCGAGCTCTTCGCGTTCCAGGCCAATCTGGTATTCGAACATTTCACGCTGTGATCGCACCGAGACGTATTCGCCCGCGGCCATCGAAAAAGCGCCCGCCAGCATGCCGGCTACGCCAGCGAGCATGACCATGCTGCTTGATGAGGAAGCACCTGCAATGCCTAGGATCAGGCTCAGATTGGAGACCAATCCATCATTGACGCCAAACACCGCCGCGCGCAAATTGCCGCCCGACCCGACGCCGCGATGCCGGGAGGCCATCTCCTCGATCGAAGTGGGTGCCGGATGCCCAGGCACGCCATGCCCGTAGACCGATAGGCCGCGCACCTTCATCGCGGCCAGCACGGTGCGCGTCGCACGCGGCCCCATGCGGCGCGTCAAATGCGCGACCACCCGGGTGCGTTGATCGGGGCGAAATGACGTCGGTACGCTCATGCCCCGCTGTGCCGCACCACTCGCCCAAATTTTGGCCTGACGCTCGGCTTCGCCTGCGAGCTTGCTGAAGAGCCCGGCGCGCAGCGACTCCTGCTCGACATCGGCGAGCACGCGGTAGAGGAACGCCGCGCGCATCTCGCTTTCCCAGCCCGTCAATGGATTAGAAATATCAACTCTCCCTGGCCGATCAATCGTCCGGGTCGGCGCCGGCTTTCGGCACCACAGCGCGAATAATATCGAAGGAAAACCCGCGCATCTGCAGGAAGCGCATTTGTTTGGCCTTCGCAAGCGCATCGGCGGGTGGGGTACCGAATTTCTTACGCCATACCGCCCGCGCGTTTTCTAGCGCACCTAATTTCGCGACATCGACCGAGCGCTCGACGGTTTCCTGATCGAGCCCTTTGGAACGCAATTCGTGTTGGATGCGCGCCGGGCCAAACTTGCGGGCGAGCTGCCGTGACCGTGCGGCCGCATAGCGCGCATCCGACAACAGATTGCGGCGCACGAGATCATTGAGCAGCGCTTCCAGTACCTCTGGCGATTCGGCATGGAAAGCGAGCTTGTTCGCCAACTCAGCGCGCGAATGATCACGCCCGGCCAAGAGCTTCAGGGCACGCGCCTGCAAGGAAAGCGTCGGCCGTTTGCGCTTCGAACGGCCTTCGCTTTCATCCATTGCGCAACCCGGACGGACTAAGCGTCTTCATCCTCCGCCTCATCGGCAGCATTGGCGGCCAGCAAGGCTGGATTGGCCACACCGACCTTTTCGCGGATCCGGCTTTCAATGTCGGCCGCCATCTCTTTGTGTTCGCGGAGGAATTCGCGCGCATTGTCTTTGCCCTGACCGATGCGCTCTTTCTTGTACGAATACCAGGCGCCTGACTTGTCGACGATGCCGTGATTGACGCCAAGTTCCAGCAACTCGCCTTCACGTGAAATGCCTTCGCCATACAGGATGTCGAAAATAGCCTCGCGGAAGGGCGGCGCCACTTTGTTTTTCACGACCTTGACGCGCGTTTCCGAGCCGACCACTTCTTCGCCCCGCTTGATCGCGCCGATCCGCCGGATATCCAGGCGGACCGAGGCGTAGAACTTGAGGGCATTGCCGCCGGTGGTGGTTTCCGGATTGCCGAACATCACGCCGATCTTCATGCGGATCTGGTTGATGAAAATCACCAAGGTGTTGGTGCGCTTGATATTGGCGGTGAGTTTGCGCAGCGCCTGCGACATGAGGCGTGCCTGCAGCCCCATTTGCGGTTCGCCCATTTCCCCCTCGATTTCCGCCTTGGGGGTGAGCGCGGCCACCGAGTCGATCACGATGACATCGACCGAGCCCGAGCGCACCAGCATGTCGGCGATCTCGAGTGCCTGCTCGCCGGTGTCTGGCTGCGAAATCAAGAGTTCGTCGATATTGACGCCAAGCTTGGCCGCGTACTGCGGGTCGAGTGCGTTCTCCGCATCGATAAAGGCGGCCGTACCGCCCATTTTCTGGACTTGTGCGATGACCGAGATCGTCAGGGTGGTCTTGCCGGAGGATTCCGGCCCGTAGATTTCAACGACCCGACCACGTGGCAAGCCGCCCACGCCAAGGGCGATGTCAAGACCAACGCTGCCGGTCGAGGCGACCTGCACGCCGGTGACGGCTTCGGAGTTCATTCGCATGATCGAACCCTTGCCGAACTGCTTTTCGATCTGCGCCAGTGCTGCAGTCAGTGCTTTGGTCTTATTTTCGTTCATGATTTCATCAACATTCTTATCTATATGCATGGCGTGGTCTCCATTGTCCCATATCGATCAAAGCCGGGCCGAGGTGGGCGCGATCGCGCGTTCTAACCGCCTCATGCCGGCTACCCGAAGTGGCACTGTACGGGCCATGCTGGCTCATAGGATGAGCCCCACCAGAAGCTGCCCGGACGTCGCGACGCAATAGCGAAATACCCGACAGATGGCAGGCTTGGATTCTCGATTCTGTAATATAAGCAAGCTAGACTATCGTCTACGCCTAACCCCGCACCGCCGTTCGGATCCGATCCCACCCATGACTGCCGTAAGCCACGAATCCGAATCCAATGGGCGACGCAACACGCCGTTTTCGCGCATGCGCGAGCTTTGGGGGTGGCTGCAATCCCGATCGCGTAAAGCCGAACCCGCCGCGCTCAGCCAGGATCAGATGCGCCTCGCCCACGCGACCTTTCAGGAATGTTTGGATCGCATCGGCGGCGAAGCCTCGGCGCGGCATCGTGTCGAAGCAATCGCCGCGCTATATGGGGGTCTGAACGACGAAGGACGACGGGATCTGCTGCGCATGCTCGTCTCCGAATTCAGCGTCGATGACGAACGGGTCGCCGCCGCCGTACGGGCCTATCTCGACGCCAGCGGTGCGGCCCGGCGTGAGGCGCAGACCAGCTTGCGACAGACGCTTTCCAGCCCGCGCATGACCATCCTCAAGCAATTTAATTTGCTGCCCGAGGGCGTCAAGTTCTTGGTGGATCTACGGGCTGACGTGCTGCGCTACCAGCGTGCAAATCCAGAGCTTGCGATCCTCGATGACGAACTGTACGGGCTGCTTGGCAGCTGGTTCGACCTTGGCAATCTCGAATTGCGGCGCCTGTCCTGGAACTCACCGGCTTCCCTTTTGGAAAAATTGATCGCCTATGAAGCGGTGCATGAGATCCGCTCCTGGGGCGATCTGAGGAAGCGCATGGGCGCCGATCGGCGTTGCTACGCCTTCTTCCATCCGCGCATGCCCGATGAGCCGCTCGTCTTTGTGGAAGTCGCGCTGGTGCAGGAAATGGCCTCGAGTGTCCAGGTGCTGCTCGACGAATCGACGCCGGCAACCGATCCTCGCCATGCGACGGCGGCGATCTTCTATTCGATTTCCAGTACGCAGAACGGCCTGCGTGGCGTGTCATTCGGCGGCTTCCTGATCAAGCGGGTGGCCGAGCAACTGGTCGCCGATTTCCCAAGATTACGAACGTTTGCCACGCTCTCGCCGATTCCGGGCTTTCGCAAATGGCTCGAAAAGCGGCTCCACGATCGTGAAGCCGACCTGTTCTCCGCCTGCGATCCGAAGGCCCTTACGGAATTCGCCGGGTCGAACAATCCGCATGATGTGCTGTCGGCGGCACTGACACGCGATTTCGCCGCCGATGATCTATTGGCGGTGCGCCTGGAACCGATTCTGACGACACTTTGCGCACGCTATCTGGCGCAGGAGATGGACGACGACACGCCGCGACCGGTCGACCCGGTGGCCCGTTTCCATCTCGGCAATGGCGCGCAGCTGGAACGCATCAACTGGCTGGCCGATCGCTCCACCCGTGGCCTGAAACAGTCAGCCGGGTTGATGGTGAACTATCTGTACCGCCTGGACGATATTGAAGGCAATCACGAGGCCTATGAGCGCGAAGGCAAGATCGTGATGTCGCGCGGCGTCAAGAAATTGCTGAAAACCAAAGACTAACGCAGCTTGGCGGCTGACCGCCCGTTTGCGCCCGCGGGTCCAGCCCTAACGACTATCGCCGCAAGCTCGCGCTCCATGGCGTTGGCTTGCCGGCAATTTCCACCGTACCGGAGATAGCATCCCCAGCGACGGTGCCACGCAAGTTGATGCGCTCGCCGCCTGGTCGAAAATCCTGCACCCGGGCGCTAAACGCCTCCCCCCGCACCTCGATATCGTCCAACCCAACCGATCGCCCGCCGATCAACGCAGTGCCGCGCACCTTTAGTGCGGGATCCCGTTTGAACGAAAAGCGACCCGGCTGCTGCGATAGGGTCGCGGGCAGACGAACGTCCCAGTCACCTTCGATCTTGGCTGGAATGATGTAACGATAGAGCACCGTGCGGGTGGTACCGCTGATCTTCACCTTTTCCTCGAAATCGAATTGCTCGACCCGCTCATGTTGCCAGGGCGCCAGCGGATAATCGTGCGAGACGATCCGCGTACCCGGTCGGAGCTCTTCCAGGAATTTGGGGACGAGTTTGACCACCGTGCCTGGCATCAGATACAAGGTGATGACCGTGGCATCCTTCAGGCTCGCCTTGAACAGATCGCCTTGGATGAAGTTGACGCGATCGCCGACGCCTTCCTTTTGCGCATTGTCATTGGCGAGTTTGACCAGATGATCCTGATAATCGATGCCCAATCCGCGTGCGCCGAATTGCTTGGCCGCGGTGATGACGAGCCGACCGTCCCCCGAGCCAAGGTCGATCACAAAATCATTCTTTTTGATCTCCGCGAGCTTGAGTAGCTCGGTCACGATAACGGTTGGGGTCGGTACATAGGGCCCGGCGTTAATTGGTTCGGCGGTCTGCGCGCTTGCCGACGTGACAAACGCCGTCAACACCAAGCCCACATGCCAACGCTCCCGCATGTTCTTCATAAACCGCGCCATCGACAATATCTCCATGCAGTCAATCCTCAATTTCACGGCTTCGCGGCCGCACCCAGCACGCCCTGCATTGCACATTCCACCGCACGCCGGCGCACCGCCTCGCGATTGCCCGCGAAATGATGGGTGGCCGATGCAACGCCGCCCTTGGTTGCCCAGGCGAAGCAAACCATTCCGACCGGCTTTGCGGGCGTACCACCGGTAGGCCCGGCGACCCCAGTGATCGACACCGCGATATCGCCACCACTGCGGTGCAAGCCGCCAGCCGCCATTTCGCGCGCGGTGGCTTCACTGACGGCGCCATGCGCAGCGAGCGTCGCGGGCGATACGCCCACTAACTCCTCTTTCGCCTCATTCGAATAAGTGACAAACCCGCGGTCGAACCACGCCGAGCTGCCGGAGATCGCGGTGGTCGCTTGCGCCACCCAGCCGCCGGTGCAGGACTCAATCGTGACGAGCTTCCATCCCCGCGCAACCAGCGCAGGGCCAAGTTGCTCCGCTAGGCTTTCAATCGAATCGACGGTCATGCAAGCACGCGATAGGTGATGACGAGAACCAGAAGAGTGTAACCGGCGGCGAGCAAATCATCGAACATCACGCCAAACCCACCTGGAATCGATCGTTCGAAGAAGCGGATCGGCGGTGGTTTCACGATATCGAAGAAGCGAAACACGCCAAACGCAAAGGCTTGCCAAAGCCAGCCATCCGGCGCGATCGCCAGCACGACAAGGAACGCGGCAATTTCATCGATATTGATGCCGCCGTGATCGACCTCGCCAAGATCGATGGCGGTCCGCGCGCTCGCCCAGCAGCCAATCAGAAACAGCGCTCCCGCGACCGCCAGCACGGCTGCCGCATCCAGCCACCCGATGAGGATCATATGGAGCGGAATCGCTACCAGCGTGCCGACCGTACCCGGTGCATAAGGGGAGAGCCCGGAGCCGCCACCGAGCGCAATCCAATGCGCCGGATGCGAAAGCAGGAACGCCATATCGGGCCGCACGGTCTTGGTTGCAGGCTCCGTCATCACTGCTGCTCAGCGGAAATGATCGAAGCCGCCAGCCGTGAGGGGAATGGCTACCCCTTGCGAATCGGACACCTGCACCGACCCGCTACCTGCCACCACCCGACCGACTGGAGTGAGCGAAAGACCGAGTTTCGCTGCGAGAGCCAGCACATCGCGACGCGCGGCGGCCGGTGCAGTGAACGCGAGCTCATAGTCATCGCCGCCTGCGAGCATCGCGGTGCGAATGGACGTTGGATCGATGCCGGATGCTTGTACGCTTGCCGCCACCGGCAGCAGATCGACGTTGATCCGCGCATCGACCTTGGACCGCTCGCAGAGATGACCCACATCGGCGACTAAACCATCGGACACATCGATGGCCGATGTGGCAATGGTACGCAATGCGCGCCCCAATCCGATACGCGGTTCCGGCCAATCAAGACGGTGCGCGCAGTACGCCAAGGCCGGTTCGGGTAGCTGGATGCGCCCACGCCGATGCGCCACTGCGAGCGCCGCGCCACCGGTTTCTCCCGATACCCATAGGTCATCGCCAACGCTCGCGCCATCCCGGCGCAATGCGTAGCCAAGCGGATAGGTACCCATCATCGTGAGGGAGAGCGTCAATGGCCCTCTCGTCGTATCGCCACCGATGAGTTCGACGCCGAAGCGCTCGGCCAATGCGAAAAAACCTTCGGTGAACTGGGCCAACCAGGCTTCATCGACACGCGGCAGCGCGACCGCCAAGGTTGCCCAACGCGGATCAGCGCCCATGGCCGCGATATCCGACAAATTCACCGCCAAGGTTTTGTGACCGAGGCTCGCTGGATCCACGTCTGGGAAAAAATGAGTTCCCTCGCACAGCATGTCGGTCGTGATCGCCATGCCCATGCCTTCGGGCGGCCGGACCAGCGCACAGTCATCGCCGATCCCCAACACAACGCTATGCGCCTGACGCGTGAAGTAACGTTGAATCAGATCGAATTCCGAGGTCATGCGCTGTGCCTCTGCGCCATAACGATCCCCTATGCTTCGCCGCCACCTCGGCGTTCGGTTGGTCTCAGGAGCGGTGCGATCCGATCGAGGACGCCATTCACATATTTGAAACCATCGGTGCCGCCAAAATCCTTGGCGATCTCCACCGCCTCGTTGATCACCACGCGATAGGGGATCTCCAGCACGTCGCGCAATTCGAAGGCCGCCAGAATCAGAATCGCGCGCTCAATCGGGGAGAGCTGGGCAATTGGCCGATCCAACGCGGGCGTGATCACGATTTCGAGTTCAACTGATGCCGCCATTGCGCCGTTCAGCAATTGCTCGAAATACTCGCGATCGGCCTGCGCGAAATTCTTATCGTCGGCCAATTGCGCCTGGATCGCGGCGGCGGTGCCACCGGCAAGCTGCCATTGATAAAGCCCTTGCAACGCGTATTCACGCGCCCGGCGGCGGGATGATTTCATCGGTCCTTACTTCGCGAGTCGCGCGATGGTTCGTACCAGATTGGCCATTTCGATGGCTGCATCAGCGCAGTCGCGTCCCTTGTCCTTGGCACGCACTTCCGCTTGTTCGTCGGTGTTGGTGGTGAGCACGCCGTTGGCGATCGGCAGGCCTGCATCGAGCTGCACCTGCGAGATTCCGGAGGCCGATTCGTTCGACACGATCTCGAAGTGATAGGTCTCGCCGCGTATGACTGCACCTAATGCAATCAGCGCATCGAAGCGGTCGGTCGCGGCCAAGCGCTGCAATGCCAGCGGCAACTCCAAAGCGCCCGGCACCGATGCCACCGTGATGTCATCGCCCCGCACGCCGAGCTCGGCCAAGCGCACCAGGCATGCGCCGAGTTCGGCCAGGCCGATCGATTCATTGAAACGGGCGCGCACGATACCGACTCGTACCCCGCTGCCGTTCAGTTCTGTCTTGAGTTCATTCATGCGAGGAAAGCCCGTTGGACCGCCGCGCGTGCCAGGTGGCAATCGGGACGAAGCATGGTTGCGGGAAGCCCGCGGCTGCGTGAAACGAGCCCGCATTGTATCGGGTTCGCCCACCGCCGTGCGGGCCAAACATCCCGATCACACCGCAATGCCTAGGTTCGGCGCGCCGGGATAGGGGTGTGCTTGGCGACTTCCAGCTTGCCGATCTGGTTGCGATGGACTTCATCAGGCCCATCGACGAGACGGAGCACCCGCGCCCGTGCATACATGTACGCGAGCGGAAAGGCCTGCGACACCCCACCGCCGCCAAATGCCTGGATCGCCCAATCGATCACCTGGCATGCCATTTTCGGTGCGGCCACCTTGATCATCGCAATCTCGGCGCGCGCCTGCTTATTGCCGACGGTGTCCATCATCCAGGCGGCCCGCAGCGTGAGCAGCCGCGCCTGATCGATCATGATGCGCGCCTCCGCAATGCGTTCCAGCGTGATCGTTTGTTCGGAAATCCTGCGTCCGAAGGCCACTCGACTCGCGGTGCGCTTGCACATCATCTCCAGCGCGCGTTCGGCCAGCCCGATCGCCCGCATGCAATGGTGGATGCGTCCTGGACCAAGCCGGCCCTGCGCGATTTCGAAGCCACGCCCTTCACCGAGCAAGATATTGGCAGCGGGCACGCGGACATTCTCGAAAATGATCTCCGAATGACCGTGCGGCGCATCATCGTAGCCAAAGACATGCAACTGGCGGATCACCTTGACACCGGGCGTTTCGATCGGCACCAGAATCATGCTCTGCTGCCGGTGGCGATCGGTGCCCTCCGGATCGGTCTTGCCCATGAAGATGATGAGCTTGCAATGCGGATGGCCGGCACCGGAGGAAAACCACTTGTGCGCGTTGATGATGTAGTGATCGCCGTCCGGGCGGATTACCGCCTCAATATTGGTGGCATCGGATGACGCCACCGCCGGTTCGGTCATCGAAAAGCATGAGCGGATTTCACCTGCCAAGAGCGGTTCGAGCCACTCCCGTTTCTGCGCCTCATTGGCAAAGAGCGCCAGCGTCTCCATATTGCCGGTATCGGGCGCCGCGCAATTGAAGACCTCGGAACTCCAGTGCACCTTGCCCATGATTTCGGCCAGCGGTGCGTATTCGAGATTGGTGAGCCCCGCGCCATGCTGCCGGTCGGGGAGAAACAGATTCCACAAGCCGGCTGACCGGGCAAGCGGTTTCAGTTCATCGATCACCTTACTTGGCTGCCAGCGATCGCCTTTCTCAAGCTCATCCCAATAGCGCTCTTCATTGGGATAGATATGCGCATCCATGAACTGCGTGAGACGCGCCTCTAGTTCCTTCACCTTCGGTGAAAACGAAAAATCCACGATACCTCGTGCGCAGTTTCGCTACGCGTTGCGTTGTCGTTCGGGACGAATATAACCAGTGACTTCCAACCCCCAGCCGGCGATGCTAGGCATCTTGCGCGGATTGGACATCAAGCGCATGCGGCCCACCTTCAAGTCGCGCAGGATCTGCATGCCAATCCCATAGGTGAGCAAGCTGCGGCTGGCTCCCACCGATTTGGGCTTCTCATTCGTCGACACCCGCTCGATCAGCTCTGCGGAGGTCTGCGCACAGTTGAGAAGGACGATCACACCATTACCGGCGGCCGCGACATGACGCATCGATTCGGGAATGCTCCAGGAATGCGTACCTTGGCCGCCATCGATCAAATCGAGAATCGACAAGGGCTCATGCACCCGCACCAAGGTGTCGTGCGCCGGATCGATCTCGCCGCGTACCAGCACCATATGCGTCGCGTTGGTCGGCCGTTCCAAATAGGCGATGAGACGGAACGGACCATGCGCCGTATCGATCGTTCGCTCGGTGACACGCCGAATCAGGCTCTCATTTTGGCTGCGGAAATGAATCAGATCGGCGATCGTTCCCAACTTGATGTTGTGGGTCTTGCAGAACTCGATGAGATCGGGCAGCCGCGCCATCGTGCCATCGTCTTTCAGGATCTCGCAGATCACCGAGGAGGGCGTAAGGCCGGCCATCTGCGCCAGATCGCAACCCGCTTCGGTATGTCCGGCACGGACCAGCACCCCGCCCGCCTGCGCCATGACAGGAAATATATGGCCAGGCTGAATGATGTCTTCGGCCTTCGATTCCTTCGCCACCGCGACTTGCACCGTGCGCGCCCTATCCTGCGCGGAAATACCGGTCGTCACGCCGGTTGCGGCCTCGATCGACACCGTGAAATTGGTGCCCATCGGCGAGCGATTGTCGCGTGCCATGAGCGGCAGATTCAAATGTCGGCAGCGCTGCTCGGTCAAGGTGAGGCAAATGAGCCCGCGGGCATGCTTTGCCATGAAATTGATCTTTTCCGACGTGACGAAATCGGCCGCGCAAACCAAATCGCCTTCGTTTTCACGGTCTTCATCATCCACCAGCACAACGATACGGCCGGCGCGGAGCTCTTCGATAATTTCAGTAATTGGGCTGATGGACATGACGGATTTTCCAGGAGAACGGATGGGACGCTTACAGACGTCTGTCAGGGTACCAAATTCGCCCAATCAGTGGCGACACGAACCAGGCGAGCGGTCCGATCGCAATCGCCAGCGAGCCGGCTTGCCTAGCCTCCTATAATGACCCCTTGCTCCCACCGGATGTCTCATATGTTCAAGACAGCGATCCACGCGCTTGCCTGCCTTACCCTATCCCTCTTTGCTACGGCGGGCTTCGGGCAGGAAGTGCGCATCGGCATGGGCGCGGACATCACTTCGATCGATCCGCATGCCATCAACATCACGCCGAACAACAATGTGAGCTGGCATATCTTCGATACGCTCGCGCATGTGGATGAGCACACCCGCGTCCTCCCCGGACTCGCGGAATCGTGGCGCGCGGTCGATCCTCTGACTTGGGAGTTCAAACTTAGACGCAATGTGAAATTTCATGATGGCACGGACTTTACGGCTGCCGATGTCATCGCGTCGCTCGAACGGCCGGCGAAGCTCGCCGGCAGCCAGTTCGCCTCCTTCGTACAGCGCATCGTCGCAAAAGAGATCGTCGATCCGCACACGATTCGAGTGAAGACAGCCACACCCTATGCAATGGTCCCCTACGATCTGCATTCGGTGTTCATCATTCCCGCCAAGTTGGCCGGTGCGGCGAGCGCCGATTTCGATGCGGGCAAGGCGGCGATTGGCACGGGGCCCTATCGGTTTGTGCGCTTTGCTCGCGGTGATCGCGTTGAACTGGTCCGCAATGATCAGTACTGGGGCGGCAAGCCACCGTTTGAGCGTGTGAGCCTTCGCATCATGCCCAATGACCCGACCCGCATCGCTGCACTGCTCGCCGGTGATGTCGATGTCATCGAAAACGTGCCGACTGCCGATCTAGCGAAACTTCGCACCAATGACAAATTCGACGTCGCACAGAAGGTGTCTTGGCGCACCATCTTCTTCCATCTGGACCAAGCCCGCGATGCCTCGCCGCAGATCAGTGATCTCGCCGGCAATCGTCTTGCCGCCAATCCGTTGAAAGACATTCGCGTGCGCCGGGCGATTTCAAAAGCGCTCAATCGCCAGGCGATCGTCGATCGCGTGATGGAGAAAGCCGCTATTCCGGCCGCGAACCTCGTCTCACCGCCCGTGTTTGGCCATGTTGAATCCTTGCGTCCGGATGCTTACGATCTTGACGGTGCGAAAAAGCTGTTGGCCGACGCAGGCTACAGCCAAGGATTCGCGATGACTGTGAGTGCGCCAAACAATCGTTATGTCAACGATGACCAAATCGCGCAGGCAGTGGCCCAGATGCTCGCGCGGATCGGCATCAAGACCCGCGTCGATACCATGCCGATGAACGTCTATCTCACCAAGGCGCGCAACCAGGAATTTTCCTTTGCGATGCTGGGCTGGGGGTCCTTTTCAGGCGATCTGGCACTGCGTTCCCTCGCCGGTACGGTCGCCCCGGAAAAAGGTTTTGGCACCTGGAACTGGTCGCGCTATAGCAATGCCAAGGTCGATGCGCTATTGGAGCAGGGCTTTGCGCTCACCGATGATCGCAAGCGGGAAGCCCTCGCGCGCGAAGCGATGCAGCTGGCGATCAACGACTATGCGGTGATTCCGCTGCACCATCAGCTCGCCGCCTGGGCGATGAAGCGATCGATCAGCTATGCAGGTAGAACCGATGAATACACCTTCGCGCATCATTTGAAGATGCGCTGAGCTCGTAGGTCTTAACCAGCCCCTACTGCGTACGAAAACCAATCGCGTAAGTGCGCTCGTCGGTTCGCGGCAAGTAATTCAAGCCCTTCCGCGTTGCCCACACGTTCACCTGATGATGAATCGGGATGATGCCAAGCTCGCGCATCGCGATGCCGGTCGCCTCTTGCAGCAGCTTCTCCCGCTTCGGGTCATCGACGGTGCGCAAGGCCTCAGCAAGCACACTGTCCATCGGACCGCTCGAAAACCGGCCGCGATTGGTGGTGCCCATGCCCTTGTCACGATCAAACGTGGCCAGCAGCGCTTTCAAAGGCGATGAGGCCTCGCCGGTATCGGAGCCCCAACCCACCAGCATCAAACTGAACTCGAGCTTGTTGGCGCGCGAAAAATAGACTGAAGCGGGCATCGTTTCGACTTTGGTCGCAATCCCGATGCGACTCAACATTTGCGCGAGCGCCTGACAGATCTGATCGTCATTTACATAGCGATCGTTCGGTCCGTGGATGGTGAGTGCGAAGCCATCGGGATAGCCCGCCTGCGCGAGTAATTTACGTGCGCTGTCTGCATCGAACGAATCCGCCTTGATCGCTGGGTGGTGTCCGAAAAAGCCCTCCGGCATCAGTTGGCCGGTCGGAATCGCCAAGCCTTCCATGAGACGCTCGGCAAGCACCGGCCGGTTGATCGCCTTGGATATCGCCTGGCGCACGCGCACGTCCTTCAATGGATTGCGATCAAGCGGCTTGCCCGCCTTGTCGGTCGCAAACGGCGTCTTGTCCCGAATCGAATCGACATGCAGGTAGATGAGACGGTTCGAGACGACGCGATGCGTCATGAGATTCGGATTGGCCGCGATCTTTGCATAATCAGCAGTCGGCACGTTCTCAATCGCCTGCACATCACCCGAAAGAAGCGATGCCACGCGGGCCGGATCGTTGGGTACGACACGCAGCGTCACTTTTTCCCAAGGCACCGCACCGCCCCAATAGTCGCTGTTGCGGACCAGCTCGACCCGGTCACCTTTCGACCAGCGCACGAATTTGAAGGGCCCGGTACCGATGGTCGCCTTGCCGGAATTGAAGTCTTCCGGACCGGCACTACCCGCCAATTTTTTCGAAACGATCGCGATGGCGCCCATCTCGACGGGGAGCAGCGGATACGCAGTCGCGGTTCTGATGCGCAAGGTGAGGGAATCGATGATCGTCATACCGGCGATCGCCCGCGTGTAGATCGTGTAAGGCCCAGGCGAATTCTTGATGGTCGCCGGTCGTTCCATCGAGAACACCACATCCTCAGCGGTGAATGGTGATCCATCATGAAACTTGACGCCCGGCCGCAGCTTGAATTCCCAGGTGGTGGCATCGATCGGCGTCCACGATAGCGCGAGGCCAGGCTTTAGGCGCTGCCGTTCATCTTTCACAATGAGCGTCTCGAATACGTGCTCGGCGACATTGGCATTGGGCGTAAGCAGATGAAAATGCGGATCGATCGAGGTCACATCCGCGCCCAAACCGATGGTGATCGACTGGGCCTGCACCGCTCCAGTGCATAAGAGCAGCCACACACACACCCAACGAACTCGCCCCATTGCCATCTCCTCTGACCAAGCGCCGATTATGGCGCGCAAAGAATTGTACGCGCTCGCTCGAACGCACCTCCGCGCGCATCGCCCGCTATGCAGGCTTCCCCTATACTGGCTCTTGCAATGTAACTCGCGCACCGCAGTGTGCGACTGACCTTCCTACCCGCGTGTCCAAACCATGCTGAGCTACGCCATCCAACGCCTTGCGCAAAGCTTCGTCGTGCTGTTCGCGATGTCGCTGCTCGTCTTCATCGGCGTCTATGCGATCGGCAATCCGGTTGACATCCTGATCCCACCCGAGGCGACGCAGCGGGATATCGAGCTCATCACCATCAGCCTTGGCCTCGACAAGCCGCTTTGGCAGCAGTACTGGTTGTTTCTGCGCGGTGCGTTGAGCGGCGATCTTGGCCGGTCGTTTGCGTTCAATGTGCCGGCGGTGCAACTCATCATCGAGCGCATGCCCGCCACGCTCGAACTCGCTTCGGTTGCCATGCTCATCGCAATTGGACTTGGCATTCCGCTTGGGTTGTGGGCAGGACTACGCCCCAATTCGATAGCCGGCAAAACAATCATGGCCGGATCGATTCTCGGCTTTTCACTGCCCACCTTCTGGGTCGGACTGATGCTCATCATGACGTTTGCGGTCATGCTCGGTTGGTTACCCTCGAATGGGCGTGGCCCCACCACGGAAATTTTCGGCATACCGATCAGCATTCTGTCGCGCGAGGGCTGGTCGCATATCCTGTTACCGGCGATCAATCTCGCGCTCTTTAAGCTGTCACTCATCATTCGCCTCACACGAGCCGGTACCCGCGAGGCGATGCTGCAGGACTATGTAAAGTTCGCGCGCGCCAAGGGACTATCCGATCGCCGCGTAATCGGCGTTCATGTGCTGAAAAATATTCTGATTCCGATCGTCACGGTCATCGGGCTCGAGTTTGGCTCGGTCATCGCATTCGCCGTCGTGACCGAAACGATCTTTGCATGGCCTGGCATGGGCAAGCTGCTCATCGATTCAATCAACGTCCTCGATCGCCCGGTCATTGTCGCGTACCTGCTCATCATCGTGTCGCTGTTCGTCCTCATCAATCTCGTCGTCGATCTCATGTATTCCGCGCTTGATCCAAGGGTTCGCGTCGGCGGCGCTGCAAGCTAAGATGGAAGAGACGCCACTCCAACGGATCTGGTCAGAATTCGCCGCATCGCGGCTGGCGCTGTTTGGTCTTGCATTGCTTGGCGTCGTGCTGGTCATTGCGCTGGCCGCACCATGGATCTCGCCGCAGAATCCGTACGATCTCGCGCAACTCGACATCGTCGATGCCCGCCTGCCACCCGGCTCGTCATCGAGTGACGGCAAAATGTTTCTGCTTGGCACCGACGACCAAGGACGCGACATGCTGTCTGGCATCTTCTACGGCCTTCGCACCAGTGTCGCGGTTGGCGTGGCAAGCACCTTAATTGCGCTCACGATCGGACTATCGGTGGGCCTGCTCGCCGCATTCATCGGTGGACGAATAGAAATCCTGATCATGCGCCTGGTGGATATTCAGTTGTCGTTTCCGGCGATTCTGATTGCGCTGGTGCTGCTCGCGGTGCTCGGACAAGGCGTCGACAAAATCATCGTCGCGCTCGTTGCGGTGCAATGGGCTTACTACACGCGCACGGTACGAGCCACCGCCTTGGTCGAACTCAACAAAGAGTATGTGGAAGCAGCCCGCTGCCTTGCGCTCTCGCCGCTTCGGATTGTCTTTCGTCATCTGTTGCCCAACTGCCTGCCACCTTTGATCGTGGTCGCGACGGTGCAGGTGGCCGCGGCCATTGCACTCGAAGCGACGCTGTCCTTTCTTGGCTTGGGCCTGCCGATTACTGAACCATCGCTCGGCCTGCTGATCGCCAATGGCTACACGTATCTGTTGTCCGGAAAATACTGGATCAGTTTCTTTCCCGGCCTCGCGCTCCTTGCGACCATCGTCGCGATCAATCTGGTGGGCGACCAGTTGCGCGACGCGTTGAATCCCCGCTTGCTGCGATGAGCATCGCGACGCTTGCGGTCGAAGGCCTGCGGACCCATTTCTTCACTCGGCGTGGCGTGGTGAAAGCGGTGGACGATGTGTCATTCGAAGCGCACGGCGGCCAAGTGCTTGGCCTGGTCGGTGAATCCGGCTCCGGAAAATCGATCACCGGCTTTTCGATAATGGGTCTGGTGGATCCACCGGGCCGCATCACGGATGGGCGGATTCGGTTCAAGGGGCAAGACCTCGTCGGCGCCACCGAGGCAGCATGGCGGCATCTGCGCGGCAATCGCATTGCGATGGTGTTCCAAGACCCGATGATGACGCTTAACCCGGTGCTGCGGATCGATACGCAAATGGTTGAGGCGGTCAGAGCCCATGCGGACGTCTCGCATGCAACCGCCCGCGATCGCGCTCGCGAAGCGCTCGTGCAAGTCGGCATTCCATCGCCCGATGAACGTCTCAATGCCTATCCACACCAATTTTCAGGCGGCATGCGCCAACGCGTTGCAATTGCGATTGCGATCTTGAACAAACCGGACCTCATCATCGCCGATGAGCCGACCACCGCGCTCGATGTCACGATCCAAGGACAGATTCTGTTCGAGATGCAAAAGCTCTGCCGGCAGACCGGCACCGCGCTCATCTGGATCACGCACGATTTGGCGGTCATCGCCGGCCTGGCTGATTCGATCTGCGTCATGTACGCCGGGCGCATCGTCGAGCAGGGTCCCACCGATGCAGTGCTCGATGCGCCGTTGCATCTCTATACCCGCGGTCTGCTGGGTTCTGTGCCAAGCGCCACGCGTCGCGGTGAACCACTCAAGCAAATTCGCGGCATGACGCCCGCGCCGATCAACCTTCCGCCAGGCTGCGCGTTTCGCGATCGTTGTGATTTCGCGTCCGAGCAATGCGTCACTGCGCCCGCCATGACCTCGTTCGGCCCCGCGCGTTCGGTGCGCTGCCACCATCCAAGCGCATTGCGATGAACGCCGAACCACTCATCGCGCTACGTGGCGTGTCGAAATATTTCACGAAGCGCCTTGAACTGAGCGCACGGATCGGCAATGTATTGGGCGGTCGCGCGACGCCGCAGACGGTCCGCGCGGTCGATGACGTGTCGCTTGCGATTAGCAATGGGGAAGTCGTCGGCTTGGTGGGCGAATCCGGCTGCGGCAAATCGACGCTTGGACGCATTGCGGTGGGCTTGCACACACCCACCGCGGGCGACCGGTATTGGAAGGGAAAGAGCGTGCGATCGCTCTCGCCAACCGATCAGCGCGCCGTGCAGCTCGCCGGACAAATGATTTTTCAGGATGCCTACGCATCGCTCAATCCGCGCCTGCGGGTTGCCGACATCATCGGTGAAGCACCGCTTGCGCACGGCCTCATCACACCGGCCGCCGCAAGCGAGTATGTCGCCGCGATGATGCAAAGAGTCGGTCTCGATCCATCCCTTGCGCGTCGCTATCCGCACCAATTTTCAGGAGGCCAGCGCGCACGCATCGGCATCGCGCGTGCGCTGGCGGTCCGTCCGGAATTTCTCGTCTGTGACGAAGCGGTGGCGGCCCTCGATGTGTCGATCCAGGCGCAGGTGATCAATCTCTTCCTCACCTTGCGAGGCGAGCTTGGCCTCACGTACTTATTCATCAGCCACGATCTTGGTGTGGTCCGCCATATCGCCGATCGCGTGGTCATTATGTACCTTGGCCGGGTCGTGGAATCCGCCCCCACCGACGCTTTTTTCGCTACGCCGAACCATCCCTATGCCCAGGCGCTGATCGCCGAAGTGCCGCGCCTCGATGTGCGGCGCAAGAATTTCGTGGCGGTGACCGGTGAGATTCCCTCACCGCTTGCGCCGCCCCCGGGCTGTCACTTTCATCCACGCTGCCCGCATGTGATGCCCAAGTGTAGAATCGAAGCGCCTTCGTTGCGTGCGATTGCAGCGGATCGATTCGCCGCATGCCATCTCAACGATCAGGCGTAGACGCGCCGCAGTTTGAAATACGTGGAGGTCAACCATGGATCGCACGCCCGATGTGCCGGTTCGCAATGAAACGCGTGAACTGATCGAGCGACTTATCGCGTTCGATACGACCAGTCGCAACTCCAATCTCGGCTTGATCGAATGGGTGCGCGACCATCTGCATTCGTTGGGTGTCAAATCCCGCCTTACCTACGACGCCTCGAACAAAAAGGCGAACCTATTCGCCAACCTCGGCAGCGGAACAAAGCCCGGCATCGTATTGTCCGGCCACACCGATGTGGTACCGGTCGACGGGCAGGATTGGCACACCGATCCGTTCAAGGCGACGCTTAAGGGCGATCGCTACTTCGGCCGCGGCGTCGCCGATATGAAAGGTTTCATCGCGGTTGCATTGGGTATGGCGCCGAAGTTTCTGGCGGCGCCGCTGAAGGCGCCGATTCATCTCGCGCTGTCCTATGATGAAGAAGTCGGCTGTATCGGCGTGCGGGGACTCATCGAAGATCTAGCGCGGGAGAACATCAAACCGGCCGGTTGCATCGTCGGTGAGCCCACCAGCATGCAAGTCGTGGTCGCGCATAAAGGCAAGCGTTCTTACGACTGCTGCGTGACCGGCAAGGAAGCCCACTCGGCCTTGACGCCGCAGGGCGTCAATGCGATTGAATATGCCGCCCGACTGATCGTCTTCATTCGGCAGATGGCCGATGGTCTGCGCACCACCGAGACGCGCGATAACGCTTTCGACGTGCCCTTTACGACGCTGCAGACCGGCACGATTGCAGGCGGCACTGCAGTCAATATCGTGCCGCGTGAATGTTCGTTCCGCTTCGAGTTTCGTTATCTCCCAGGCGCCGACCCGGAAGCACTGGAACGCAAGATTCGACTATTTGCGCGTGACACTTTGGAACCAGAGATGCGAGCGGTCGATCCGCATGCATCGATTGCGATTGAACCGACTTCGGTCATCCCAGGGCTCAATATGCAAGAGGATGATCGGCTCACCTATTTGGTCCACGCGTTGGCGCGGGGTAGGCAGGCCGGCACGGACGCGCGCACCAGTAAGGTGGCCTATGCGACCGAGGCAGGCCTCTTCCAGGTGGCGGGCATTCCATCGATCATCTGCGGTCCGGGCTCGATCGGCGAGGCCCATAAGCCGGACGAATTCATCACGCTGGAACAACTGGCCCGCTGCGAAGCCTTCATGGATCGGCTGACCGAAGAACTCAGCCGCTGAAATACACGAGGAACGCAAAAAAAGGCCGTAAAAAAGGGACGCGCAAGGCGTCCCTTTTTGCAGGTGCCGCACGGAATTTACGCGGCCGGCGTTGCCGGTGTTGCCGTGTCTTCGGTACGCTTGGTGAGCTTCTCGCGAATACGCGCCGACTTGCCCGAACGATCGCGCAAGTAATACAGCTTGGCGCGACGCACATCGCCTTTGCGCTTCACTTCAATCGACGCGATCAACGGCGAATACGTCTGAAACGTCCGATCGACGCCTTCGCCCGAGGAGACTTTACGAACCGTGAAGGCCGAGTTGAGTCCACGATTGCGTATGCCGATGACCACGCCCTC